>JBKBXX010000065.1:0-18842 GCA_046313915.1 Burkholderiales bacterium
GCCGAACGCCATGATCGCGAAAATGGTGGCGAACAGCCGCGACAGCCGGTCGCCGGAAAGCAGCGCCAGCTGGTAATCGAGGAAGGAAACGCTCCAGGCCACGCCGTCGGGCACCCGCCACACCAGATACAGCGCCAGCGCCGGCACGATGAGACCCGCAGCGGCGCGCGCGGCTCCGCGCAGCACCATGAGCAGCAGCGCACCGGCGATCAGCACCAGCCCGGGATGCAATACCAGGCTAGTCATCGCGTTCCCCGTAATAGGTATCGGGCCGCTTGAGCACCACGCCGAGCAGTTTCGCGAACACGATCATCGCCGCGCAGGTCGCGAAACCATACCAGGCATGGAAACCGAAAGTGCCGTCGATGCCGAAGTATGCGTCGTGCTCGATGAAAAATTCAGCCATCACGGTCCCGGCGAGCACCACGATGAAAACCCGCCACAGCTTCCTGATGGTGTCCGGTCGTATGAGCCAGTGTTGTCGCATGATCAGGCTCCCGCCAGCTGGCGCGCCAGCGCCAGCGGCACTTCGGGAAAGAAAAAGAGGGCGATCGTGCCCAGCGCAGTCAAGACCAGCGCCGCCACCATGGGCCACGGCGCCTCGCCGTGCGCGTGCCGTTCGCCAGCGGGCGGCACAACGAAAAACGCGCGATAGACGATGGGCAGGAAATAACCGGCGTTGAGCAGCGTGCTGGCGGCGATGACGGCCACCGCATTCCATTGTGCGCTTGCCACCGCGCCTTGCAGGATGTACCACTTGCTGATGAAACCGGCCGCCGGCGGCAGCCCGATCATCGACAGCGCGCCGACGGCGAACGCACCCATGGTCCACGGCATGCGCCGGCCGATGCCATCGAGCTGGCTGACTTCGGTTTTGTGCGCAGCAGTGTAAATCGCACCAGCAGCGAAAAACAGCGTGATCTTGCCCAAGGCGTGGGCCGCGATATGCAGGGCAGCGCCGATCAGCGACAGCGGCGTCAGCAACGCCGCCGCCAGCACCACGTAGGAGAGCTGGCTCACGGTCGAATAGGCAAGCCTGCGTTTCAGGTTGTCGGAACGCAACGCCACGATGGAGGCCACGATGATGGTAAAGCCTGAAACAAAAGGCAGCCAGTCGACGCTCGTCAAGCCGGACAGCGTGTCCACCCCGAATACATAGATCACCACCTTGAGCACCGAGAACACACCCGCCTTGACCACCGCCACCGCGTGCAGCAGCGCGGACACCGGGGTCGGCGCCACCATCGCCGCCGGCAGCCAGCGGTGAAACGGCATCACCGCCGCCTTGCCGATGCCGAATATATAGAGCGCCAGCAGCACACCCATCAGGGCATTGCTCACCTTGCCGCGGAGTATGCCGCCGGGCACGAAATCGAGCGTGCCGCTCACCTGCCAGGTCCAGACGATCGCCACCAGCAGGAACACGGTCGATGTGCCTATCAGCAGCCCGAGATACGAGCGGCCGCAGCGACGCGCCTCTTCGGTGCCGGCGTGCGTCACCAGCGGATAGGTGACCAGTGTCAGTGCCTCGTAGAACAGAAACAGCGTCAGCAGATTGCCGGCGAACGCGATGCCGACCGCGCTCGCCAGCGCGCCGGCGAAACAGACGTAAAAACGCGTCTGGTGCCGTTCGTTGTTGCCGCGCATGTAGCCGATCGAGTACAGCGAATTGACGATCCACAATCCCGATGCGATCAGTCCGAACAGCATGCCGAGCGGCTCGACTTTGAATTTCAGGGAAAACCCCGGCATCATTTCCAGCAGCGTCGCTTCCGGACGTTCTCCCGCCAGCACCAGTGGCGCAAGCGACGCCACCAGCGCAAACAGCAGCCCCGCCGTGGCCAGGGTGACGGTCTCGCGCACGTTGGGCGCGCGATGCGCCACCGCGATCAGCGCCGCGCCGGCGAGCGGCACGGCGAGCGCAAGCAGGATGGCCACGTCCGGATTCACCTTGTTCCCTGCAGCAGCGTCACTGCGGCCCGTGACGCGCCATCCACCGTGAACGCACTATCGAGACCGAAATAAATGCACGCCGCAATCATCAGCCACGATGGAAGCAGCATTGCCAGCGGCGCTTCCTTCAGCTTCGCGATCGCCGGCTCCGGTTCGCGAAAATACGCGGCCTCGACGAAACGCCAGACATAGGCCACTGCCAGCAACGAACTCAGCACAATCGCGAGCGCGATCCACCACCGGCCGCTTTCCAGCGCCGCCAGCACCAGATACCACTTGCTGACGAACCCCACGGTCCCCGGCACGCCGATCAGGCTCAAGCCCCCGAGCACGATGCCGAAAGACGTGAACGGCATCACGCGCGCGATACCGCGGATGTTGTCGAGACGCACGCCGCCCAACCGCAGCGCGACGCATCCGAGCAGCATGAACAGCGCGCCCTTGGTCAGCGCGTGATTGAAAAGATGGACGATGCCGGCGGTCAGCCCGGTCGCGGAATCGAAGCTGATCCCCAGCGTGATGTAGCCGATCTGCGCCACGCTCGAATAGGCGAACAGGCGTTTCAGATCGGTCTGGAAGATGGCGATGGCGGATGCAATGAACATCGCGGCAAGCGACAGCAGGAGCAGAATCTGGCCCATCGGCAGCGCGGAAAAAACCGCGCTTTCACCAAATATCGAATAGTAGAAACGCAGCAGCACATAAACCGATACCTTGGTGGCGGTCGCCGCCAGAAACGCGGTGACGGCAGACGGCGCATAGGCGTAAGCGTTGGGCAGCCACAGGTGCAGCGGAAACAGCGCGAGCTTGAGACAGACGCCGACGGTGATGAACGCCAGCGCCGCCAGCACCGGTCGCACTTCGGTCACCATGGCCAACCGCTGCGCCATGTCGGCGAGGTTGAGCGTGCCTGTCATCAGGTACAGCAGCCCGACGCCGACGATGTAAAAAGTCGCGCCGATGGTGCCCATGATCAGGTATTGGTAGGAAGCCACCAGCGCGCGCCGGTCGCGCCCGAGCGCGATCAGCACATAGGATGAAAGCGAGGAAATCTCGAGAAACACAAACAGGTTGAAAGCATCGCCGGTAACGGTGATGCCGAGCAGCCCCGCCAGGCACAGTGCATACAAACCGTAGAACAGGTAACGCTGTTCGGATGCGATTTCGGCTGCGACGCTCGCGCGGCTGTAGATCGCAACGACGGTCGCAACCAGCGATACCAGCACCAGCAGAAAAGCATTGACGCGGTCGATGCGGTATTCGATGCCCCACGGCGGCGGCCAGCTGCCTATGGCATAGGAAATCACGCTGCCGTCGGCGACCTGGGCCAGCAATGAGAGCGAAATAAAGAGTCCGGTCCCGCTTACGATCACCGCCAGCAGCCAGGCGGGAGCGCCGCGCCGCAGCAGCACCATAAGGGGCGCAGCCATCAGCGGCAGTACTACCTGAAGTATGGGGAAATGCTGTGCGATCACGCCGGTTTGCTTGTTGTTGTTGTTTTTGGAAGATCAGGGGCATTGTCCAGATCGAGGATCTCATCTTCCTCGATACTGCCGTAGGCTTCGCGGATACGCACCACCAGCGCAAGCCCGAGCGCGAGCGTTGCCACGCCGACCACGATTGCGGTGAGGATCAGCACATGCGGCAACGGATTGGAATAGAGCCGGTACTGCTCGGCGACGATGGGTGCGGTGCCGCCGATCAGCTTGCCGGGCGCGATATAGAGCAGATAGACCGAGGTCTGGAAAATGCCGAGCCCGACCAGCTTCTTGATGAGGTTGCCGCGCGCGATCACGATATAGAGGCCGGCGATCGCAAGCACTATCGTGATCCAGTAGCTGAAATGGCTGGCAAGAGTCAAGCGCCGCCCTCCTTGTCGAGATCGCGGGCGGCGAACATGTAGAAAATTTTCAGCATGACGCCCGCCACCGTGATCAATACCCCGACCTCGACCCAGAAAATACCGCGCTCCTGTCCGTGTGCCGGATCGTGATCGAGCACGAAATAGTCGAGGTAGTTGCCGCCCAGCAGCAGACCTGTCACCCCGACGCCGGCATAGATCAGCACGCCCGCAGCGACCATGGCTTCGACCAAGCTGTCGGGAACGACTTTGCGCGCCGCCGGCAGGCCGAAAATGATGGCATAGAAAATGATCGCCGCAGCCGCGATCACCCCCGCCTGAAAACCGCCGCCGGGACCGAAATCGCCATGGAACTGCACGTATAACGCAAACAAGATCATGAACGATATCAATAGCTTGGATATCACCCGCAAAACCAGATAGTCTTTCACTGCCGCTCTCCTTTTTTGCGGTCACGCAAACGCCGCAACAACGCGATCACGCCGATGCCCGCCGTGAACACCACCGTGGTTTCGCCCAGCGTGTCATAGCCGCGATAACTCGCGAGCACCGCGGTGACGATGTTGGGCACCCCGGTTTCGCGCAGCGCGTCGTTGAGGTAACGCGGCACGACATGGGTATGGATCGGTGCATCGGGATCGGAAAACGCCGGCAAGCCGAGTGTGCCGTAGACCAGCGCCGCGCCGGTGGCAATCGCGATCAGCAGCGGCAAAAACGGCCGATGCAGCGGTTTCATCTCGACGCTCTTGCCCAGATGCAGCGCGCTGAGGAAAAGCACGGTGGAAATGCCGGCGCCCACCGAAGCTTCGGTCATCGCAACGTCGACGGCATCCAGCGCCACCAGTACCGTCGCCATCAAAAAGCTGTAGATGCTACCGAGAATGGCAACTGCGAACAGGTTGCGCTGGCCCGCGATCACGATGGTAACCGTAGCCATCATCGCCAGCAGCACAATGATGATTATGGTTTCGATGATTTGCTTTCCTGTGCGGCGAGCAACGGTTCAAGGCCGCGGGCCATGGCTGCTTTCGCCAGCGCATGAGTCGCGGTGGGACTGGTAAAAAGGATGAGCAGGCCGATGATCAACAGCTTGACCGCAATCAGCGTCAGCCCCGCCTGCAATACAAGACCGAGCAGGATCAGGCCCGCGCCAAGCGTATCGGTCACGCTCGCCGCGTGCATGCGCGTGTAAAAATCGGGCATGCGTATCAGTCCCACGGTGCCGATGATGCTGAACCCCCCTCCCGCAACCAGGCATGCCCAGCTTATGGCGTCGATGACGAGGCTCATTTCCCAATCCCGGTTCCGGTGTCTTCGGCATCTCCCGGTTCTCCGAGGTTGCCATATTCGAAATACTTGAGTACCGCGATGGTGCCAATGACATTGAGCAGGCCATAGACAATCGCCAGATCGAGAAATTCGGGGCGGTTCGTGAGAAAGCCGATCACCGCCAGCAGCAGAACCGCGATCGTGCCTATGGTGTTTGCCGCCTGCGCGCGGTCAAAAACGGTGGGGCCGAGAAACGCGCGCACCAGTGCGAGCGCGAGCGCCACGAGTAACGCCGCCGCGGCCGCAGCGAACGTCACTTCGCCCCCTCGAATCGGGTCACGCGCCGGTCCATCTCCCCTTGTTCGAGTCCCGCGGCACCTTCCACGGTCAGTGCATGCACCAGGATCTCGCCGTGTTTGACCTCAACCGAAATGGTGCCCGGCGTCAGCGTAATGGAATTGGCATAGGTCACCACGCCGACCGCGGTTTTCTGCGATGTTTTGACGCGTATCAGCGTAGGGCTGATCGGCAGGCGCGGATCGAGAATGATCTTGGAGACCTCCCAGGCGCTTTTTGCGATTTCGGCCAGCAGCCACGTCCAATAGCCGAGCACGCGCCAGCCGAGATGGATCGGATGCCCTTCGCGATCGACCAGATCCATGCGACGCGCAAGCGCCACCACCGCGATGGCCGACAGCGCTCCGGCCGTCATCAGAAACGCGGTAAAATATCCCGACAGCAACAGCCAGAATACATACAGGATCAGGGCTAAGCTCAGCGCGTACAAGGAGGCGCTCCTCCGGGCGGATCACGAACAGTCTTCAGCGAGTGGGCCATGTTTTTTCGCGTCGGCACTACAAGTCAAACCCAAGTACAAACCAGGCTCGGGCAACCGACTTCACGCAACATCTGCCCCATGTAAGTCACGGCGTCTCCGATTTTATGAACTAAACGGCGCGTTGACAAGCCATGGCCACGGCATCCCGAGCGCCACAGTATCCGCTCTTAGTGGTTTCTCGCAGACCGCAAGCGGCGTAGCAGGATTTTCTCGATTTCTACTGCAACAAATAACAGTGCGGCACTTGCCACGATGCGCAGCCACGCGGCAGCGTCGATGTCTGCGGTCCCGAACCAGCCCTGCATCAGGCCCGCATAGCTGAACAGCAGTTGCATGGGAACCAGCACCGCAATGGCAATCAGCACATGGCGGTTGCCGAACAATCCCTCGCGGGAAAGCACCGAAGCATATATGTAACGGCTGTTGAACAGGTAAACCATCTCTCCGGCCACCAGCATGTTGACGGCGACGGTGCGAGCCGTCTCGATCGTCATGCCGCGCTCCAGCTCCCAGCGAAACAGGCCAAAGCACGCGGCGACCAGCAATGCCGACACCAGCACGATGCGCCACACCAGGAAGCCCGACAGCAGCGGCTCGACCGGATCACGTGGCGGCCGTCGCATGACGTCGGCCTCGGCTGGTTCAAACGCGATCGCCAGCGACAGCGTCACCTCCGTAATCATGTTGACCCACAAGATCTGCACCGCGGTGATCGGCAGTGCCGTGCCAAGCAGGACAGCGAGCATGATCACGCCGGCCTCGCCGCAGTTGGTCGGCAAAATGAACAGGATCGCTTTTTTCAGATTGTCGTAGACGGTGCGCCCTTCCTCGACGGCGTGGGCAATGGAGGCGAAATTGTCGTCGGCGAGCACCATCTCGGCAGCCTCCTTCGCGGCCTCGGTGCCCTTGATGCCCATCGCCACGCCGACATCGGCGCGCTTGAGCGCCGGCGCGTCGTTGACGCCGTCGCCGGTCATCGCCACGATTTCACCTTGTGCCTGCAGCGCCTGCACCAGGCGCAGTTTGTGTTCGGGACTCGCGCGCGCGAATACATCGGCATGTGCCGCCGCATCCCTCAACTGCGTATCGTCCATGCGCTCGAGGTCGGCACCGCAGAGCGCGGCCGTGCTGTCGCCAATGCCGAGTTGCAAGCCGATCGCGCGCGCCGTGGCCACGTGGTCGCCGGTGATCATCTTGACGCGGATGCCCGCGGCACGGCACTGGTCGACCGCTACGATCGCCTCCTCGCGCGGCGGGTCGATGATGCCGACCACGCCGAGCAGCACCAGTCCCTGCTCGATGTCGGCGAAAGTCAGCTCACGGGTCGAATCCGTCAGCGGCCGCAAGGCGAGTGCCAGCACGCGCTGGCCGGCGGCGGCCAGCTGCTCGATGCGATGATGCCAGGCCCGGATGTCGATCGGCCGCGCCTCGCCACCGCGGCGTTCGAAAGCGCACATCTCGAGCAGCCGCTCGGGAGCACCTTTGACATAGGCATAGACATGGCCGGCGTGATCGTGATGCAACGTCGCCATGAAGCGATGCTCAGATTCGAAAGGAATGGCGTCGGTGCGCGGCGCGGCCTTGTGTTCGAATTCCGTTTCCAGACCGGCTTTGAGCGCCAAAGTCAGCAACGCGCCCTCGGTCGGGTCACCACTCAGCTGCCAGCTTCCTTCGCGCAACGACAGCGTGGCGTCGTTGCACAGCAGCCCGGCACGGGCGACATCGAGCAGGTCGGGGCATGCATCGGGCCGCACGGTGCGGCTGGCGATTTCGAACCCGCCGCGCGGCGCATAACCCGCGCCGCTCACGGCGTAGGCGGCGTCGGCGGTGATCACGCTTTGCACCGTCATCTCGTTTTTCGTGAGCGTACCGGTCTTGTCGGAGCAGATCACGGTCACCGAACCGAGTGTTTCCACCGCCGGCAGGCGCCGGATGATGGCATTGCGCTGCGCCATGCGCTGCACACCGATCGCGAGCGTGATGGTCATGATGGCGGGCAGTCCCTCCGGAATGGCAGCCACCGCGAGGCCCACCACGGCAAGAAACATCTCGTCGGCGGCGTAACCGCGCATCAGCAGGCCGAAAACGAATAGCGCTGCTGAAGCACCGAGGATCGCGAGCGTCAGCCAGCGCGCGAATACACCCATTTTGCGCGTCAACGGCGTCGCCAGTTCCTGGACCTCGCCCAGCATGCCGCTGATGCGGCCGATCTCGCTGGCGTCTGCGGTCGCCACCACCACGCCCACGCCATAGCCGTACGTGACCAGAGTTCCCGCATAAGCCATGCAGGCACGATCTGCCAGCGGCGCTGCGGCCTCCACCGCGGTCGGCGACTTTTCCACCGGCCCGGACTCCCCGGTGAGCACCGCTTCATCGATGCGCAAGGTTTTCGCTTCGATCAGCCGCAAATCGGCTGCAACCTTGTCCCCTGACGCCAGCACCACTACATCGCCCAGCACCAGCTGTTCGGCGGCGACGGAGCGGCGTCGGCCGTCGCGCACCACCAAAGCATTGAGCGACAGCATTTTGCGGATCGCTTCGAGCGCGCTCTCGGCCTTGCCTTCCTGGATGAAGCCGATCGCGGCATTGATGAGCACCACGCCGATGATGACGCCGCTGTCCACCCAGTGGCCGAGCGCCGCAGTCACCGCGCCCGAAGCGAGCAGCACATAAATCAGTACGTTGTGGAATTGCAGCAGAAAGCGCGCCAGCGCACCGCGTCGCTGCGGCGGCTCGAGCCGATTGGGGCCATAGCGCGCGAGGCGGCGCAGGGCCTCGGCTTCGCTCAAGCCGTTTTCGGTAACCCCCAGCCTGCCGAAAATCTCATCGCGGGGCAGCGCGTGCCACGCCACCGCCGCCGGCTGTTCGCCCATCGGGGAAACGGAGGAGGCCTTCATTTACACTCACGGCAGGAGCGTCAATAACTCAATGATAATAAACACTTTTATTTCAACGCGCGACCACTCCTCCGTGGGAAACGAGCGGTTCGGGCAAAGCGGCAAAGCAAAGTAAGTCCGCCCCCGTGTCTGCGGATCTGGCCGCGTAGGTCCACCTGATCCCGGCCACGGTTTCCGGCAGGCACGCGCGCACCGCCTCCCGGGCAACAATTTCATGCAGGCCCGGAAAGTTTTATTTTTTCGGTTTGGGTTGTTCGTCGGGTTCGAGCCAGCGCGACACCGGCAGGTCTTCCTGCGGATTGCTCGGCCAGCGCAGATACTCGGTGCGCAGCGCGCCTTCGCGCAGCGTCACTTTCCGAGTCTGGCTCTTGCCTTCGTAGCTAGCCGCAACCGAATAGCTTCCCGCGGGCAGTTTCGCCATGAAGAAAGGGCCATCCGCCACGTGTTCGGCCACGGTCCTGCCTTTGGCGTCCTTGACCGTCACGGCGACATCCGCCAGATAGTTGCCTTCGACGAGCGTGAAAACCAGTTTGAGATTGAATTGCTTCTCGATCGCCTGCAAGCGTTCCTGCGAATCGGCACCGATGCCGCCGGAAACGTACGACACCTCGCCCTGCGTGATGACTTTTTCCGGCACGCCCTGCGCCAGCGCCGCAGTCGCCGCCATCAGCACCGCCACTGCCGACCAGCCAATCCGTCGCATGATGGTTCTCCTCGGTCTGTCGTCCGCCGCCCTTTCCGAACCGAATGACAAGAAAAAACGCTCCGGAGTTCCGATGCTAGCGCGGCCGCACCGGTATCGTTTGATCTAGATCAACCCTGCCCTGCCGCGCCGCCCGGCAATCGCGTCGCCCAATCGCACCGCCATCAGCCGCCGGTTTCCTTTTTCTCCCGTGACGGGGCAACCAGCGGCCCCAGCAGATCGATCGGCACCGGGAAAACGATGGTCGAGCTCTTGTCGCCCGCGATGCTGCCGAGCGTCTGGAGATAACGCAACTGCATCGCCTGCGGCTGCCGCGCCAGCATCTGCGCCGCTTCCAGCAGTTTTTCCGCCGCCTGCAGCTCGCCTTCGGCGTGGATCACCTTGGCGCGCCGCGCGCGCTCGGCTTCGGCCTGCTGCGCGATCGCGCGCACCATCGAGGCATCGATGTCGACGTGCTTGATCTCGACGTTGGCGACCTTGATGCCCCAGGCGTCGGTCTGCGCATCGAGGATCTGCTGGATGTCGAGATTGAGCTTGTCGCGCTCGGCCAGCATCTCGTCGAGTTCGTGCTTGCCGAGCACCGCGCGCAGCGTGGTCTGCGCGAGCTGGCTGGTGGCTTCGAAAAAATTCTCCACTTGAATGATCGCCTTTTGCGGATCGATGACGCGGAAATAAATCACGGCGTTGACCTTGACCGAAACGTTGTCGCGCGAGATCACGTCCTGGCTCGGCACATCCATCACTACCGTGCGCAAATCGACACGCACCATCTGCTGGATCGCCGGGATCACCACGATCAGCCCTGGTCCCTTGACTTTCCAGAAACGGCCGAGCATGAACACCACGCCGCGCTCGTATTCACGCAGGATGCGAAACGATGCGATGACCAGCAGCGCCAGCAGGAACAGAACACCACCAATGCCGAAATCCCAGATCATGACGTGCCTCCGTTGGGTTGGTCCGATTCGGGCTCGACACTGAGCGTGAGCCCGTCGATACCCGTGATGCGCACTTTCTGCCCCCGCGCAAGCGGCACGCGGCTCACGATGCGCCAGTTCTCACCGCGCACACGCGCCCAGCCTTGCGTGCGCATGTCGTCGAGCACCACACCCTGCGCGCCGACGAGATCCTCGCTGCCGCTCACCACCGGCCGCTTGCGCGCCTTGGCCGCCAGCGCCACGATCGCGAACACGATCGCCGCGCTGACGAGCGCCAGGGTTACCGTGAACGACAGCGGCACCGCATAGCCGGTGGCGCCGGGTTCGATCAGGATCACCGAGCCGATCGTGAGCGCCACCGCGCCGCCGACACCGAGGGCGCCGAAGCTCGGCAAAAACGCCTCGGCCACGATGAACGCGATGCCGAGCAGGATCAGGCCGAGCCCCGCGTAATTGACCGGCAGCAATTGAAAGGCAAACAAGGCGAGCAGCAGACAGATCGCGCCGACCACGCCCGGCAGCACGAAACCCGGATTGGTGAACTCGAAAATCAGGCCATAGATGCCGATCATCATCAGGATCAGCGCGACACTGGGATCGGCGATCACCGCGAGCAGCCGGCTGCGCCAGTCGGGTTCGATGACGATCAGCGGCGCACCATCGGTCTGCAGCGTGCGCTCCCCGCCCTGCACCATGACTTTCCTGCCATGCAGCTGCCGCAGCAGGTCCGTGATGTCATGCGCGACGACATCGATCACCCCGAGTTTTTTTGCCTCTTCGGCCGACAGGCTGACCGCTTCGCGCACTGCGCGCTCGCCCCACTCGGCGTTGCGGCCGCGCAGCTGTGCCAGGCCGCGGATATAGGCGGCGGCATCGTGGATCTGCTTCTGCGTCAGGGTGCTTCTGGACGTCGCTTCCGGCCGGGGCTCAGCGTTCGTTTTTCCCGCTTCCCGCTCCCCGTCCTTGCGCCCGTCGCCGCGCGGCGCCTCCTTGTCGGGTTCAGAACCGGGCATGAGGCCGATCGCGACCGGTGTCGCCGCGCCCAGATTGGTTGCCGGCGCCATCGCCGCGACATGGCTCGCATACAGAATGTAGGTGCCGGCGCTCGCGGCGCGCGCGCCGCCGGGCGCGACGAATACCGCCACCGGCACCGCGGAGGCCAGGATTTCCTTGATGATCGTGCGCATCGCCGTATCGAGCCCGCCCGGCGTGTCGATACGCAACACCACCAGTTGTGCGCCTTCATCGGCGGCGCGGCGCATGCCGCGCACCATGTAGTCGGCGGTCGCCGGACTCACCGCGCCTTCCAGCGTCAGCACCGCCACCGGCGGCGGCGCGGCGTGCAGCGCCATCGGCATCGCCAAACTGAGCAATGCTCCCATCCCCGCCACCGCGCGCATGGCGCCACGTTTAAAAAAGTTCAATATTTTCATTGACTTGCTTATACGCCATTCCGCCATGTCGGACAGGGCCCGCCATTGCATGTTGCGCGTCCTCGCCCCCCCGGTCAATGCCGATGATGCCCATCCGCCGGCAAGCAGCCGAAATGCTGCTGCGGTTCAGCCGCCGCGGCTTTCGCGCGAGCGTTGCGTCGCCGCCAGAAACTCTGCAAGGATCGCACTGCCATCGAGCAAGGTCGCGTCGCGGGGATCGTGGAACTCCGGATGCCACTGCAGGCCGACGACATAATGGGGACCACGCAAGCGGATCGCCTCCACGATGTCGTCGGGCACCGAAAGCGCCTCGACCGCCAGTCCCCGGCCCAGATCCTTCACCGCCTGGTGATGAATGCTGTTGACGCGCGCGCTGCCGAGACCCGGATACAGCCGGGCCAGTCCGGAACCGGCGACGAAAGCGATCGCATGGTAATGCCGGTCGAAGGCGGCGGGATCGTGGTGTTCGAGCTCGTCGCCGTGCTGATGCAGGATATCCTGATAGAGCGTGCCGCCGAAAGCGACATTGATGAGCTGCAGCCCGCGGCAGATGCCGAGCACCGGCTTGCCGGCGGAAATGAACTCCTGCAGCAGATCGATTTCGTACATGTCGCGGATGCGATCGCCGCTCCACTCGGGCTTGAGCGGCGTCTCGCCGTAGGTCAGCGGACTGACATCGGCCCCGCCCTGCAGCACCAGGCCGTCGAGCGCTTCCACATAATCCGCGATGCGGATGTTGCCGCGCCGCAGCAGCCCGCCGCCTTCGATCGACGGGATCATGAACACCAGCGCATTCGCCGTCATCAGCCAATGCGCGATCGATTGCTCCAGATATTGCAGCGTCTTGCCCTTGAAGCCCAGCTCCGGCGGCACCTGGTGCAGAAAACGCGGCGATAACCCGATTTTCAGCGGTTTGTTCACCATGGCCGCATCATTTTCCAGCGGCGGCGCGCCCCGCCCACAAATCGCTTTGCAGGCGCGCGACATCGTTGAGTGAATTGTAGCGCTTGAAAGTTTCGCGCAACCAGCGGGCGTCGCTGCAGCCGGTTTCGATGTCGGCGGCAAGCGCCTGCAATGCCGCGCCGTTGCCCAGCTCGGCGGCGTGGCGCTCGACAAGCCGCAGCGTTTCGAGCACGTCCTCGCGCAAGGCGATGTGGCGCTGGGTGTAGGCATCGACCAGCGTGCCTTCGACGCCGTAACGGCACGCCTGGAAGCGATTGTAACTGTAGAGCAGATAGACATCGCGCGACGGCGCACGCGGCCGCTCGGTAAGCAGATAGCACGCGAGCGACTGCGCATAAGCAGCGAGCAGCGCCGCACGCTCCACCGTGAGCGGCGTGTCGAACACGCGGATTTCCACCGTGCCGTACTCGGGCTTGGGGCGGATATCCCAGTAGAAATCCTTCATGCTTTCGACGACGCCGAAACCGCGCATCTTGTCAAAGTACTCGACAAATTCCGTCCACGAGTGCACGAAAGGCGCGTGCCCCGACAGCGGAAAGGCGTTCACCGTGTTGAGCCGCGACGACTGGTACGCCGTATCCTGTCCTTCCTGGAACGGCGAGGACGCCGACAACGCGATGAAATGCGGCACGTAACGCGACAGCAGGTGCGCCAGATACAGCGCTTCATCGCCGTTCGGCACGCCGATGTGCACATGCTGGCCGAAAACCGTGAATTGCTTGGCGAGATAGCCGTAGAGATTCAATATCTTCCTGAAACGTTCGGTGGGATAAATGCGCCGCTCGCTCCATTTGTGAAACGGGTGCGAGCCGCCGCCGGCGATGCACACGTTGAGCCGCTCCGCCGCCTGCGCCATTGCGTCGCGAATCAGGCGCAGCTCGTCCAGCACCGAGTCATGGTTCCGCTGGACCGAACTGTTGATCTCGACCATGCTTTCCGTGATCTCGGGCTTGACCGCGCCCGGATGCTGCATTTTGCCGAGCATCTCCAGCAGGTCGGCCGCGTCGCGCGCCAGATTGTAGTCGCGCGCATTGAGTATCTGCAGCTCGAGCTCGACGCCGACGGTAAATGCCGGAGAAGGCCTGAATTCCATTTCGCCGGCCGTCATTTTTCCGTCTCCTCGGCCGCTTCACCGGCCTGCTTCAGCGCAAACTGCACGGCAAGCGGGCCGAGCAGCTCCAGGATCAGCACCGCGGACAGGACTATCGCCGCCAGCCTGGCGCCGAATTCCGGATAAAGGGTCGCTGTGCCCTGCACCATGGCGAGCGCCGTGCTCGACATCGGCGTGAGCGCGATGCACAGCAGCCCGGCGCTGCCCGCGCGCACGCCGGAAAAATGCGTGAGGCTCAGCACGCCGATCGACTTGCCGGCGAAGCGCGCCAGAATATAGACCAGTGCCAGCGCACCACCGGCGGCCATCTCGGAGAGCTGCAGACTGGCCCCGCCGACCACGAACAGTACCACGAAGAACAACTGCCCGACGCGGCTGGTATCGACCGCCATCAGGTCGTGGCGCCGGTCGAGATTGCGCGCCATCACACCATAGGCAAGCAATGCGAGCAGCACCGACAACTCCAGCATGCGCGCCGCGCTGACGGTGACCACGATCAATGCCACCAGCAGCACGAAATGCCGCTCCGCTTTCTTCCCCAGCCAGCGGGCGATCAGCAGCGTCAGGATGCACGCGGCATAGCCGAGGATCAGCGAACCGGCCAGCATGTACACCGGATGCAGCGCCACCGTAATCCATCCGGCCTGGTATTCGCGATGGATCCCCGACAGCAGCATGGCCATCAGCACAAAGGCGATCACGCTGTTGATCGCGACCAGATTGAGCACGCGCTCGGTTACCTGTCCCTCCGCGTGCAGTTCCTGGGCGACCAGCATCACCACCGCCGGCGAGGTGGAAACGCCGATCGCGGCGGCCACCGCCGCATACAGCGGCCTGACGTCGAAATAGACCAGCGCGAAGTAGATGAACCCGAACGACAGCGCGCTCTCCAGCACGCCAGTGGCCAGCAGCCAGCGGTCCTTTTTAAGCCACCTGATATCGAGCCGGCGGCCAAGTTCGAACAGGACGAGACCCAGCGCGATATCGACGAAAATCCATGCTTCGGTCATCAGTTTGTCGTCGAGCAGCCTCAGGCTGCCCAGCAGCATGCCTATCAGCACATATCCAGTAATGCGCGGCAGATGCAGCACGCGCTTGACGAGTTCGCCGCCGAGCAGGCCGGCGAGCAGCAGCACGCCGAATAGCGCCAGCGGATTGGCGACCAAGGGAAGCTGCGGCAGGAAATTAAGATGCGTCATGGCAGGCGATCTCCGTTGTTCGGCAGCCTGGCAGGCCGTTCCTCGTCAACGTTCGCATGTTTTTGTTTAGGCTCCGCGCCGGTTTTTTTCTGCCCCCACCGGTTAAGGCTGCGGATTTCAAAAGCCCATAGCGCATACGTGTTTCATTGCGCTATGGGTGCCAAGGCTATCGCAATTCAGACCACAGCTGGCGGCAAAGTTCCAGCCGAGCGCGGGTCATCCCGCTAACGTCTTGATTATTCAAGGCACAAGAATGATGTGCACGCGGTATGGGCCGTGCGCGCCGAGGGTCACGGTCTGTTCGATGTCGGCGGTGCGCGAAGGGCCGGAGATGAAATTGACCGCGCGCGGCATCTGCGCAAACTCCGCGCGCAACAGCTGCCACGCCTCTTCCATGCCGCGCACGATGCGCGCGCGGCTCACTACTGCGATGTGCGTCTCCGGCAGCAGGCTCACCGCAGCAGGCGTGCGCGGTCCCGACGTCATCATCAATGTGCCAGTCTCGGCAATCGCACAGAACGCGCCGGTGATGCCCACCAGATCGTCGCCGCGCGCGTTGCGCGCCTCGACCGTCATCCCGCTTCCCGCCCAGTCGAGGTCGATGAATTCCTTCCAGCACACGGCACGCAATGGCAAATCGTGCCCGCGCAGATAAACGGCAATTGCCGCCGGTATTTCGACATTCGAACCAACCTCGGCCCAGGTGCTGGCGAGACCCAGAACCCGCTCGCGAAAGCGCGTGACCAGTTCGCCGTCAGAAACAGGACGCGGGCTCTGCGGATGTGCATTGATGTATGCGCGCGCGGCCTCGCGCGCGGCATCGTCCGGCGCGCCGCTTCTGCCCTGCGCGGCGCGGATGCGCGCCAGAATGTGGTCACGGGCAGTCATCAATCGGGAGAGGCGCTCGGCGATAGACAAGAGACGGCATGCAGCCTCGACCGCCCTTCGTCTCTCGTCCCTCTGTTCTCGTCTTTCATCGCTCGGCGCTCAGCCCAGCGTCGGCATGTTGAGGCCGGGCGCCGCGATGTCGCTGGACGGCCAGCGCGTGGTCACAACCTTGGTGCGGGTGTAGAAGGTGACTCCCTCCATCCCGTGCACGTGCAGGTCGCCGAACAACGAATTTTTCCAACCGCCGAACGAAAAAAACGCCATCGGCACCGGGATCGGGACATTGATTCCGACCATGCCGACCTCGATTTCGTTCTGGTAGCGGCGCGCGGCGGCACCCGAGCGCGTGAATATCGCCGTACCGTTGCCGTACGGATTGCTGTTGACGAGCCCTATCGCCTCATCCAGCGTCTGCGCGCGCAGCACCACCAGCACCGGACCGAAAATCTCGTCCCTGTAAATCGTCATCTCGGGCGTCACGTGGTCGAACAGCGTAGCCCCCAGGAAAAATCCCTGCTCGTGGCCGGCGACCTTGAAGCCGCGTCCATCGAGCACGAGCCGCGCGCCTTCGCTGACACCCTTGTCGATATAGCTCGCGACCTTGTCGCGATGGGCGCGCGTGATGAGCGGCCCCATCTCGACGCCGTGGCGGTCGCCGGAGCCGATCGGCAGTTTCGCCGCCCTGCTGCGGATTTTCTCCACCAGCGTATCGCCGATGTCGCCCACCGCCACCACTGCGGAGATCGCCATGCAGCGTTCGCCGGCCGAACCGTAGCCGGCGCCGATCAGCGCATCCGCCGCGAAATCGAGATCGGCATCAGGCAGCACCACGGCATGGTTCTTGGCTCCGCCCAGCGCCTGCACGCGCTTGCCGCTGCGCGCTGCCGTTTCATAGACATACTTCGCGATCGGCGTCGAACCGACGAACGACACCGCCTTGATATCCGGATGCGCGAGTATCGCATCGACCGCTTCCTTGTCACCATGCACGACGTTGAACACGCCGTCTGGAAGTCCCGCCTCCGTGAACAGTTCCGCCATGCGCATCGAGGCCGAAGGCACCTTTTCCGACGGTTTCAGCACAAACGTGTTGCCACAGGCGATCGCCACCGGGAACATCCATAGCGGCACCATCACCGGAAAATTGAACGGCGTAATCCCTGCACAGACCCCGATTGGCTGCAACATGGAATGACAGTCGATGCCGCGCCCGACGTCCTCGGCGTGCTCGCCCTTGACCAGATGCGGCACGCCGGACGCAAATTCAACGACTTCAATGCCACGCTGCAACGAACCTGCGGCATCGGCCAGCGTCTTGCCGTGCTCTTCAGTGATCAGCCGGGTGAAATCCTGGCGATGCGCTTCAAGCAGCTCGCGAAATCGTGTCAGTATGCGTGCACGCCGGATTGCCGGCGTGGCGCGCCAGGCCGGAAAGGCAGCCTTCGCCGCCGCCACCGCGACATTGATGTCGGCGCCGGCGCACAGCGGCACCCGCCGCACATTCGCCCCGGTCGCCGGATTGGTCACTTCGGCGAAGCGCTCGCCGGCCGACGCCCGTTTCCTGCCGTTGATCCACAGCGCAACGGTTTCGATGTTTTGAATGTCCAGCGGTTGGTTCATCACAATCTCCTGATTTCTCCCGCCGAGGTCAGGCGGGTGGTAAGCGGGCAAGTCGTAAGCGGTAAGCCGTGAGCAGTAAGCCGTTTTCAAGGCTTGGTTTTCCGCTCACGGCTTAGCGCTCACCCGCTCTTTCGCTTTCTGTACATTTCCCGAAACGTTTTGCCCGCCGGCGCCGGCAAGTCGCGCCCGCGGCTCCAGTCGCTGCCGAAAGGCAGGCGGTGTATCAGTTTACCTGCGCCACCCATGCGCGCAAGTACGCGCGCAGCGATTTTCGACACCATCGCATACAGCGCCGGCCGCCGGGCGATTTCGCTCCACAGCATCAGGCCCAGTTTTTCGGGCCACGGCTTCAATCCGCGCTCGAACTGTTTCTCGCGCAGCTTGCGCATGAGATCGGGCAGCGGGATCTTGACCGGGCACACCACGCCGCACTGGTTGCACAGCGTCGAAGCGTTGGGCAGATCAAGCGCATTTTCGATGCCGACATAGGCCGGCGTCAGGATCGAGCCCATCGGCCCCGGATAGACCCAGCCATAGGCGTGGCCGCCGACATTCTGATAGACCGGACAGTGGTTCATGCACGCGCCGCAGCGGATGCAACGCAGCATCGGCTGCATGTCGCCGCCGATCAGCCCGGTGCGCCCGGCATCGATCAGGATGATGTGGAAATGCTCGGGGCCATCGAGATCATCCCTGCCTTTCACGCCGGTCGTCACCGAAATGTAATTGGTGATCGTCTGGCCGGTGCCGTGGCGCGGCAGCAGCCGCAGCAGTGTCGTCACGTCCTCCAGCGTCGGCACCACTTTCTCGATGCCGGTGATCGCCACGTGCACGCGCGGCAGCGTCGTCACCATGCGGCCGTTGCCTTCGTTGGTGACGATCAGCGTCGAGCCGGTCTCGGCGATGATGAAATTGGCGCCGGAAATCCCCATGTCGGCCGAAACGAAGTGTGGCCGCAGCATTTCGCGCGCCTCGCGGCACAGCTCGGTGATGCCGCTCTGCCGCGGCTTGTGATGTTTTTCGGCGAACAGGTCGGAGATCTCTTCCCTGCTCTTGTGCACCACCGGGGCGACGATGTGCGACGGCGGCTCGTGCGCGAGCTGCAGGATGTACTCGCCGAGATCGGTCTCGACGACTTCGATGCCCGCCGCTTCCAGCGCATCGTTGAG
>JBKBXX010000066.1:0-18814 GCA_046313915.1 Burkholderiales bacterium
ATCGACCAGACGCAATATTCATTGCTGATCGTCGCGGTGGTCGCAAGCGCGGTGGTGCCGACCCTGATCGCCAATGCCTTTTTCCTGCCGCATCACCTGCTCGGCAAAACGCCGGAAAGCGACGCACCGCCCGCGGCGACGGCGACTGCGGCCGTCACGCCGGCGCCCCGCATCAAATGACCCGGGAGTCCATGATCATGATCACTCACATCCTCGTCGCCTACGACGGCTCGGAACCCGCTGCCAAGGCTTTCGCTTTCGCGACCGATCTCGCAAAAAAATACCAGGCGTCGCTGACCGTGCTCGCGGTATCCCGCCCGCCTGAAATCGCGGAGGACGTCGAAACCCGTGCCATACTCGAAAACTCGCGTCAGCATTACCGCCGGCTGCTCGAGCCGTTGCAACGGCAGGCCGCAGCGGAACAGATCGACATCCACACCGAGATCGTAGTCGGCCATCCGGCGGAACGGATCATCGATTATGCCGAGCGGCACAAGATCGACGTGATCGTGATGGGACACCGCGGCAAGACTTTTTTCGAGCGGCTGCGTCTGGGTTCCGTCTCGCAGCGCGTGCTGCAGTATGCGCACTGCCCGGTGATCGTGGTGCGTTGACAGACGGCACAAGATGTAACGGGGGCGGCCTACGGAATTCCGGTTTCCCAAATTCATCACCTGCCACTCGTGCGGCGCGCCGCGCCGCGTGATCGGGAGGGAGCTTTGTGAAATGCCGGAAGGCGTGGCAGGAGTCGCCTGGGCCAATTGCCGGAAGTGCCGTCACACCTTCGTCCGCTTCATCGGCGAAAAAAAACCCGCGGCCCGGCTCATGAAAAAATGGCTGGGAATCCAGCAGGAATGACCGCCTGCCGGATGTGCCGATGATCCTCCGCAACATCGATCGCCAGTGTCGTCTTCCGCCGCCGCGCCGGAAACGGGCGTCGCAGGGGGAATTGATGTCAAAGCCGCCGCATTTCTGCCTCAACTGCTTTGCCGCGATGACGCCGGAAGCGGAGGTTTGTCCCGCTTGCGGACAGCGCCCCGCCGATCTCGCCGCCCGGGACTACCGCGACAAGCTGCTGCATGCCCTGCATCATCCGCTGTCGGAAGTGCGCATGCGGGCGATCATCGCGCTCGGCTGGCGCGCGGAGCCCGAGGTGGCGCACGCCCTCGCCGACTGCGCGTTGCGCAACCCGCGAGACGTTGTCGAAGCGCTGGCAATCGTGAAAAGCCTGCAGGCGCTCCCTGCCGGTCGGCACCGCGACAGGGCGTTGCGCGAGCTGCACGAGCGCCACCCCGCCGCAGCCGTGCGGCGCGCCGCGCTGGCGGGAATGCCGCCGGCAAAAACCCGTCGTTGACGGGTTGAAACGGCTCGCAGCGAGCCCTCGACAGGGGCGCGATCTCCGATCTGCGGCAAGACAAATGCGGTAGAATTTATGTTTCACGTCACCAGTCCATCATCTGCCGCAAATTCACGAGGAGCCATCATGCCGTTCAATAAACGCAGTCAGCTCATCACCCAGGGCGTCGCCCGTTCCCCCAACCGCGCGATGCTGCGCGCCGTCGGTTTCGGCAACGGCGATTTCGACAAGCCGATCGTCGGCGTCGCCAACGGTCACTCGACGATGAATCCGTGCAATGCCGGCATCCAGCCGCTGGTCGACCGCGCCATCGCCGCGCTCAAGGAAGCGGGCGCCATGCCGCAGATGTTCGGCGTACCCACCGTCACCGACGGCATCGGCATGGGCACCGAAGCGATGAAGTATTCGCTGGTGTCGCGCGAAGTGATCGCCGATGTCATCGAAACTGCGGTCAACGGCCAGGCGATGGACGGCGTGCTGGTGTGCGGCGGCTGCGACAAGAACATGCCGGGCGGCATGATCGCGATGCTGCGCATGAACGTGCCCGGCATCTACGTCTACGCCGGCACCATCAAGCCCGGCAAATGGAAAGGCCAGGACCTCACCATCGTCAGCGCTTTCGAAGCCGTCGGCGCGTTCACCGCCGGCAAGATGAGCGAGGAGGATTTCATCGGCATCGAGAAAAACGCCTGCCCCACGGTCGGCGCGTGCGGCGGCATGTACACCGCCAACACCATGTCTTCGTCGTTCGAAGCGCTCGGCATGAGTCTGCTCGGCTCCTCGCAAATGGCCTCGCCCGATGCCGAGAAAGCGGATTCCGCGGCGCAGTCGGCGCGCGTGCTGGTCGAAGCGATCAAGAACGACATCAAGCCGCGCGACATCGTCACCCGCAAATCGATCGAAAACGCGGTGGCGCTCATCATGGCGACCGGCGGCTCGACCAACGCGGTGCTGCACTACCTCGCGATCGCCCACGCCGCGGGCGTCAAATGGACGATCGACGATTTCGAGCGCGTGCGCCGCAAGGTGCCGGTGCTGTGCGACCTCAAGCCTTCGGGTCGCTATGTCGCGGTCGATTTCCACCGCGCCGGCGGCGTGCCGCAAGTGCTGAAAATGCTGCTCAAGCACGGCGTGCTGAACGGCGAGTGCCTGACCATCACCGGCAAAACCCTCGCCCAGGAGCTCGAAAACGTGCCCGACGCGCCGCGCGCCGACCAGGACGTGATCCGCCCGTGGGATGACCCGCTGTATCCGCAAGGCCATCTCACGATCCTCAAAGGCAATCTCGCCCCCGAAGGCTGTGTCGCCAAGATCACCGGCCTGAAATCGCTCAGCATCACCGGACCCGCGCGAGTGTTCGATTCCGAGCCCAAGGCGATGCAAGCCATCCTCGCCAAGAAGATCAAGCCCGGCGACGTGATCGTCATCCGTTACGAAGGCCCCAAGGGCGGGCCCGGCATGCAGGAAATGCTGGCGCCGACTTCGGCACTCATCGGCCAGGGACTCGGTGCCTCGGTCGGCCTCATCACCGACGGCCGCTTCTCGGGCGGCACCTGGGGCATGGTGGTGGGTCACGTGGCGCCGGAAGCTTATGTCGGCGGGCCGATCGCGCTGGTGAAAAACGGCGATTCGATCACCATCGACGCCCGCAAGCGCCTGATCCAGCTGAACGTTCCGGCGAAGGAACTCGCCGCGCGCAAGAAAAAATGGAAGCAGCCCAAGCCGCGCTATACCCGCGGCGTGATGGCCAAGTACATGAAGCTCGTCTCGACCGCGAGCAAAGGCGCGGTGACGGATTGAAGCGGACGTCGGGCCCTCATGTAACATGTTGATTTAAAAAGATTTAATTATATCCGCCGGTGCCTGGCGCGGCGCCTTTTCGCCGCTCCCCGCCGGCGGCATCGTTTTGGCCATGCCCGGCGCGCAGCGGTGCGGACGGGCGCGCGGCGTTTTGTGACAGAATGGGACGCAGCGCGAAATCTCCCGTTTCGCGAACCGGAACGATCATGCCCAACCGCCTTGCCGCACAGACCAGCCCGTACCTGCAACAGCACGCCGACAATCCCGTCGACTGGTTTCCGTGGGGCGCGGAAGCGCTGAAGCTCGCGCGCGAGCAGGACAAGCCGATCCTGCTGTCGATCGGCTATTCCGCGTGCCACTGGTGCCACGTGATGGCGCACGAATCGTTCGAGGATCCGCAAGTCGCGGCCGTAATGAACCGCCATTTCGTCAACATCAAGGTCGACCGCGAGGAGCGTCCCGACCTCGATCAGATCTACCAGACCGCGCACGCCATGTTGACGCAAAGAAGCGGCGGCTGGCCGCTCACCATGTTCCTGATGCCCGACGGCACGCCTTTCTTCGGCGGCACCTATTTTCCGAAAACGCCGCGGTACGGCATGCCCGGATTCCTCGAACTGCTGCCGAAAATCGCTGCCGCCTATCACGGAAAGCGCGACGACATCGCCAAACAGAACACGGCGCTGCGCGAAGCGCTCGCCCGCACCGTGCCCGCGGCCGCGGCCGAACGGCAGCAGTTGAGCGCGGCGCCGCTCGCCGCGGCGCTGCGCGAGCTCGCGCAGGCTTTCGACGACGTGCACGGCGGGCTCGGCGCCGCGCCGAAATTCCCGCATCCGGCCGAACTCGAATTCTGCCTGCGGCGCCATGCGGGTGGCGGCGGCGAGACCGCGCTCACCATCGCGCAGCTGACGCTGGCCAAAATGGCCGAAGGCGGCATCTACGATCACTTGGGCGGCGGTTTCTGCCGCTACAGCGTCGATCAGCGCTGGGCGATCCCGCATTTCGAAAAAATGCTCTACGACAACGGCCCGCTCCTCGCGCTCTACAGCGATGCCTGGCGCGTCACGCATCAGCCGCGGTTCAAGCAGGTGGTGGCCGAGACCGCGGCGTGGGTGATGCGGGAGATGCAATCGCCCGAAGGCGGCTATTACTCCTCGCTCGACGCCGACTCCGAACACGAGGAAGGCCGGTTCTACGTCTGGACACCCGCCGAGGCGAAAGCGCTGCTCACCGCAGCGCAATACGCGGTCGTCGCGCCGTATTACGGGCTCGACGGCGCACCCAATTTCGAAGGCAAATACTGGCATTTGGTGGTGACGAAACCGCTCGCTGCCATTGCAGACGAACTCGGCATCGCGCCCGCGGCGTGTGAAGAGCGCCTGGCTGCGGGACGCAGCAAACTGTTCGCGGCACGCGAGAGCCGCGTGCGGCCGGCGCGCGACGAGAAAGTGCTGGCGAGCTGGAACGCGCTGATGGTCAAGGGCATGGCGCGCGCGGCGCGCGTCTTCGATGAACCGGCGTGGCTGGAGTCGGCGCGCCGCGCCGTCGATTTCATCCGCGCGACGATGTGGCGCGACGGCCGCCTGCTCGCCACTTACAAGGACGGCAACGCGCATCTCAATGCCTACCTCGACGACCATGCGTTCCTGCTCGACGCGCTGATCGAGCTGATGCAGGCCGGCTTCCGTGCGGAAGATCTCGATTTCGCGCGCGATGTGGCCGAGCTGCTGCTCGCGCAATTCGAAGATCGCGAACACGGCGGCTTTTTCTTCGTGAGCCACGATCACGAAAAGCTGATCCACCGCGCCAAGCCCGGGCACGACAACGCGACGCCTTCGGGCAACGGCGTGGCCGCGATTTCGCTGCAGCGGCTGGGACACCTCGTGAGCGAGCCGCGGTATCTCGCCGCCGCCGAACGCGCGATCCGGCTGTTCTATCCGGCGCTGGTGCAAAACCCCAGCGGTTTCGTGAGCCTCGCCACGGCGCTCGAGGAATGGCTGGCGCCGCCCCGGCTCGTGGTGCTGCGCGGGGCGCGCGCGGCGCTTGCGCAGTGGCAGCGCGCGCTTGCCGCGACCTACCGTCCCGCGACCCTCGTGCTCGCCCTTGCGGAAAACCTCGCCAACCTGCCGCCGGCGCTGGATAAAGGCGCCCTCCCCGCAGCGGCGGTCAGCGCCTGGCTGTGCCGCGGCGCAAGCTGTCTGCCGCCGCTGACCGATCGCGTCGCGCTCGAACGCGCGCTCGATGGCGCGAACGAGGCGGTCGCGGATGCCGGAAACGCCTGATCTCGAGACGGTTTTGGCACGATGCCGGACGCCGAGTTACAATGGCGCCACCTTTATCAACCCTGTCGAGGAGCTGCGATGAAAAATCTTTTTGCGGCGTTGTTCGCCGCGGCCGGCTTGACGCTGGCGGGTGGCGTTGCCGCCGCCGACGCCAAGGCGGGCGAAGCGCTGATGAAAGCGAGCGGCTGCGCCGCCTGTCATTCGATCGACAAGAAACTGGTGGGACCCGCTTACAAGGAAGTCGCTGCAAAATACAAGAACGACAAAGGTGCCGAAGCCAGGCTCGTGAACAAGGTGAAAGCCGGCGGCAGCGGCGTCTGGGGTCCGGTTCCCATGCCGCCGCATCCGCAACTGAAGGACGACGACATCAAAAGCATCGTGCACTGGATCCTGTCGTTGCGTTGATCCGCTGCTGCTGCAAAAAGCCGGCCTCCGCCGGCTTTTTGTTGGCGCGCGTCCGGTATTGTCAAATTGACAACGCCGAAACCGCTGCGGATAATGATTTCCCTCTCAACAACAATCATTTACCGATAGGGAGCCCCCATGGATCGCAGGCATCTGCTGGGCATAGTCGCGGCGCTGGCGCTCGCCGTCGTTTCCGGATGCGGCAAGCAGACCCCGCCGCCGTCCGCGCCCAAGGCCGAAACCCAACCCGCGGCGCCCGAAGCGATCACGGTCAGAATCGGCTCGGCATCGCCGCTCACCGGGCCCCAGGCGCATATCGGCATCGACATCAGAAACGGCGTGCAGCTGGCGATCGACGATCTCAACGCCGCCGGAGTCGAAATCGGCGGCAAGAAAGTGAAGTTCGAGCTCATCGCCGAAGACGACGAAGCCAACCCCACCAAAGCCACCACCGTCGCGCAGAAGCTGGTGGACGCGAAAGTCGCCGCGGTCGTCGGCCACTTCAACTCGGGCGCCTCGATTCCGGCATCCAAGATTTATTCCGACGCCGGCATTCCGCAGATCTCCCCGTCCTCCACCAACCCGAAATACACGCAGCAGGGTTTCAAAACCACTTTCCGCGTCGTCGCCCACGACGATCAGCAGGGGCCGACGCTCGCCAGGTTCGCGCTCGACAAGCTCAACGCGAAAAGCGTCGCGGTGATCGACGACAGCACGGCCTACGGCCAGGGGCTCGCCGATGCCTTCGAGGCGACGGCCAAAGCCGCCGGCGCCAAAATCGTCGCGCGCGAGCACACCACCGACAAGGATACGGACTTCACCGCCATCCTGACCAAAATCAAGGGGCGCAAGCCCGATCTCATCATGTTCGGCGGCATCGATCCCCAGGCCGGGCCGATGGTGAAGCAGATGGCCGCGCTCGGCATCAAGGCCCGGTTCATCGGCGGCGACGGTATCCAGACGCCGAATTTCATCAAGCTCGCCGGCGACGCCGCCGAAGGCGTGATGGCTTCGATGCCCGGCCTGCCCATGGCCCAGATGCCCGGCGGCAAGGTTTTCATGGACAAATACAAGGCCAAATTCAACGCCGAGGTCGAACTGTATGCGCCGATGGGTTACGACGCCGTGATGGTGTTCGTCGAAGCGATGAAGCGCGCCGGCTCGCCCGATCCTGCCCGTTTCCTTCCCGAAATCGGGAAAACCAGCTACCGCGGCGTGATTGGCCCGATCGCTTTCGACGAAAAAGGCGATCTCCGGAACGGCCCCATCACGATTTACGTGGTCAAAAACGGCAAGTGGGATGCGCTGGAAACCGTGACGCCGGGCGATGCGGCGGAAGCAGCCAAAGACGGTCCTGCCCGGAAGTAGCGCGCTTCCCGCAGCGCTTGCGGCTCGCGCAAAGCAAAACCAGGCGATCGACGGCACCCCTGCGGTGCCGTTTTCATGCCGGCGCGGCAAAAGGCTTTGAGCCATGGACATTTTTCTGCAGCAGATCATCAACGGCCTGGTGCTGGGCAGCATCTACGCACTGGTGGCGCTGGGCTACACCATGGTCTACGGCATTCTCGGCCTCATCAATTTCGCCCACGGCGACATCGTCATGGTCGGCGCGCTGGTCGCGCTCACCGTCGCCCAGGCGCTCGCTGCGAGCGGCCTCCCCGCCCCACTCATCCTGCTGCTCGCGGCGGGCGCAGCTACGCTGGTGTGCATCGCCATCGGCGTTACCATAGAGCGTGTCGCCTACCGTCCGCTGCGGCGCGCGCCGCGGCTCGCGCCGCTCATCACCGCGATCGGCATTTCCATCCTGCTCCAGTATTCGGCGGCACTGGTGTGGGGCAAGCAGTACATCTCGATGCCCGAACTGGTCAAGGCCGACAGCATCGTGGTGGGCGGCGCCCACTTTACCGGCCTGCAGGCGTTCATTTTCCTGCTCGCCTGTGCCGTCATGGCGGGGCTGCTGTGGTTCATCAAAGCGAGCCGCATCGGCACGGCCATGCGCGCGACCGAACAAAACGCCGAAGTCGCTGGCCTCATGGGGGTGGACATCAACCGCACCATTTCCTTCACCTTTCTGCTCGGCTCGGCGATCGGCGCCGTCGCCGGCGTGATGGTCGTGCTCTATTACGGGCTGGGGCATTATTTCATGGGCTTCATGCTGGGCATGAAAGCCTTCACCGCCGCAGTACTGGGCGGCATCGGCAACATCGCAGGCGCCATGCTGGGCGGCATGCTGCTCGGCGTCATCGAAAGCCTCGCTTCCGGTTACATCGGCGACCTCACCGGCGGAGTGCTCGGCAGCAATTACCGCGACATTTTCGCTTTCCTGGTGCTGATACTGGTGCTGGTGCTGCGACCTTCCGGGCTCATGGGGCAGCAAAGCGGCGAGCGCGCATGAACCGACTCATGAACTTCCGCGCCCTGCCGCCACTGCAGCGCCGCGCGATCTATCTGGTGATCGCGGTGCTGCTGGCCGCGCTGCCTTTCGCGGTCGACGCGCTGCTGGGCCGCACCTGGGTGCGCATCATCGATGTTGCGCTGCTTTTCATCATGCTGGCGCTGGGACTCAACATCGTGGTCGGATTCGCCGGGCTGCTCGATCTCGGCTACATCGCTTTTTTCGCCGTCGGCGCCTACAGCTACGCGCTGCTCGCCTCGCCCCAGTTCGGGATTCACGGCCCGTTCCTGCTGCTGCTGCCGCTGGGCGCCCTCGCAGCGGCAGTTTTCGGCATCCTGCTCGGCGCGCCGACGCTCAGGCTGCGCGGCGATTATCTCGCCATCGTCACGCTCGGCTTCGGCGAAATCATCCGCATTTTCCTCAACAACCTGAACCGCCCGGTCAACATCACCAACGGCCCGCAGGGCATCACGCTGATCGATCCGCTGCAGATGGGCGGAATCACGCTGAGCAAGACCCACATCGTCGCCGGTCTCACCATCGCGCCGGTGCACAGTTATTATTTCGTGTTTCTCGCCTGCGCGCTCGCCTCGATTTTCATTTCGCTGCGGCTGGAGGATTCGCGCATCGGCCGCGCCTGGATCGCGATCCGCGAAGACGAGCTCGCGGCGGGCGCCATGGGCATCAACACGCGCAACATCAAGCTGCTCGCCTTCGCCATGGGCGCGACTTTCGGCGGACTGTCGGGCGGGCTTTTCGCCTCGTTCCAGGGGTTCATCAGCCCCGAAAGCTTCACGCTGCTCGATTCGATCATGGTGTTGTGCATGGTGGTGCTGGGCGGCATGGGCAATGTCGGAGGCGTGGTGCTGGGCGCGGTCCTGCTCACGGCACTGCCCGAAGCATTGCGTTATGTCGGGCCGCTGCAGCAACGCTGGCTGGGCGAGATTTACATCGACCCTTCGGATCTGCGCATGCTGCTGTTCGGGCTGGCGCTGGTGCTGATGATGCTGTTCCGCCCGGCCGGCCTGTGGCCGTCGAGCACGCGGCGCAGGGAATTTGCCGTCGTTGACGAGCTCGCCGAGGAAAACGGGGCTCATGCCGCACCCTGATTCGCCTTTGCTCACCGTCACCGCCATCACCAAGCATTTCGGCGGCCTCACGGCGCTCTCCGAAATCTCTCTCGACATCGGACGCGGCGAAATCTTCGGTCTGATCGGACCCAACGGCGCGGGCAAAACCACGCTGTTCAACGTGCTGACCGGACTTTATCGGCCCGATCACGGTGAATTCATTTTCAATGGCGTGCCTCTCGCCGGACTGAAGCCGCACCAGATCGTGGCGCGCGGCATTGCCCGCACTTTCCAGAACATCCGCCTTTTCGCCAACATGTCGGCGCTCGAAAACGTGATGGTAGGGCGCCACGTCCGCACGCGTGCCGGAGTGATCGGCGCCATCGTGCGCAGCGCCGCCGCGCGCGACGAGGAGGCGGCGATCGCGCGCCGCGCCCGCGAGCTGCTCGATTATGTCGGCATCGCGCGTCATGCCGACGTTCTCGCCCGCCATCTGTCATACGGCGATCAGCGCCGCCTCGAAATCGCACGCGCACTCGCCACCGACCCGCAGCTGCTGGCGCTCGACGAACCCGCCGCCGGCATGAACGCCACCGAAACCGAAGCGCTCAAAAAGCTGCTGCAAAAAATCCGGGGCGACGGCATCACCCTGTTGCTGATCGAGCACGATGTCAAGCTGGTGATGGGCTTGTGCGATCGCGTTGCCGTCCTCGATTACGGGCGCAAAATCGCCGAGGGCGCGCCGGCCGCGGTGCAGCGCGACCCCGCGGTCATCGAGGCCTATCTCGGAGGCACGCTTGCTTGAAGTGAGAGGGCTCAGGGTTTCCTACGGCGGGATCGAAGCCGTCAAAGGCATCGATCTCGAAGTGCGCCAGGGCGAACTGGTAACGCTGATCGGCGCCAACGGCGCCGGCAAAACGACCACGCTCAAGGCGCTCACCGGCCTGATCGTTCCCGCTGCCGGCCGCATCCGTTACGACGGCGCCGACGTCACGGGACTGCCGGCTCACTACCTGGTGCGGCGCGGCATGGCGCTGGTTCCCGAAGGGCGCGGCGTGTTCCCGCGTCTCACGGTCGAGGAAAATCTCGCGATGGGCGCCTACTGTCGCAACGACCATGCGCTCATCAAAACCGACCGCGACCGCGTCTACGGCCTGTTCGGCCGGCTCGCCGAGCGCCGCCATCAGCTGGCGGGCACGCTGTCGGGCGGCGAGCAGCAGATGCTCGCCATCGGCCGCGCGCTGATGAACCGCCCGCGACTGCTGCTGCTCGACGAACCGAGCCTCGGGCTCGCGCCGCTGATGGTGCAGAAGATTTTCGAGACCATACGCGCCGTTGCCGCCGAAGGCGTGACCCTGCTGCTGGTCGAACAGAACGCCAAGCTCGCGCTGGAAACCTGTCATCGCGGCTACGTCATGGAAAGCGGAACCATCGCGCTCGCCGACAGCGCGCGCGCACTGCTGGTCAACCCGCAGGTAAGGCAGGCATATCTCGGCGAGTGAACCGCGCGCCCGCCGCTCAGCCCAGCCAGTCTCTGGCAACCAGGAATTCGCGGTAGAGCTTTTCTTCCGCGCTGCCGGCGTCGGGTTTCCAGTCGTAGCGCCAGCTCACCCGCGGCGGCAGCGACATCAGGATCGACTCGACGCGACCGCCCGACTGCAAGCCGAACAGCGTGCCGCGATCGTAAACCAGGTTGAATTCGACATAGCGGCCGCGCCGGTACGCCTGGAAGTCGCGTTCGCGTTCGCCGTAAGCGAGCCCGCGCCGGCGCTCGACGATGGGGACGTAGGCCGGCAGGAAATGTTCGCCGACGCTTCGCGCGAGGTCGAAACAATGCCCGAAATCGGGAGCGTCGAGATCGTCGAAAAAAATCCCGCCGATGCCACGGGGTTCGTTGCGGTGCTTCAGAAAAAAGTACTCGTCACACCATTTTTTGAAGCGTGGGTAATAGTCGGTGCCGAAAGGCGCCAGCGCGTCGCTGCAGCTGCGATGAAAATACACCGCGTCTTCGGCAAACGGGTAGTACGGCGTCAGGTCCATGCCGCCGCCGAACCACCATACCGGTGCGGCGCCGCTTTTCTCGGCGACGAAAAAACGCACATTCATGTGCACCGTGGGCACGTAGGGATTGCGCGGATGCAACACCAGCGACACCCCCATCGCCTGGAACGAGCGCCCGGCCAGCTCGGGCCGGGAAGCCGTGGCCGAAGGCGGCAGATTGAGTCCGAACACGTGCGAAAAGTTGACGCCCGCGCGCTCGAATACGTTGCCCTCTTCGACCAGCCGCGTCACACCGCCGCCGCCTTGCGCGCGATCCCAGCTGTCCCGCAAAAAAGGCTTGCCGTCGATTGCGGCGAGCCGCACGACGATTTTTTCCTGCAGCTCGAGCAGAAACGCTTTGACGGCACCGGAGTCCATGACGGGCAGCACGCCTTGCAGCCCGCTCAAAGCACCACTGCGGCCGTTTGCCGTCGTGCGCTCACGGCCGCTTCCTGGAACCGGACGCCGTAGCGCCGCCATACGCTTCGATCGCGCGGTAGCCGATGTCGCGGCGCAACTGCATCCCTTCGAAATGAATGCCGTCGACGATCTCGTAGGCGCGGCGCCGGGCGGTCTTGACGTTGTGTCCCAGTGCCGTCACACACAATACCCGCCCGCCGTTGGTGACCACTTGGCCGTTTTTGAGCGCGGTCGCGGCGTGGAATACGTGAAAATCGTCGCCGTTGGGTATAAGTCCTTGTATTATATGCCCTTTTTCTGGATGCTCGGGGTAGCCGCGAGCCGCCAGCACGACCCCCAGCGCCACCCGCGGATCCCACTCGGCCTCGACGCGGTCGAGCGTGCCGGCAAGCGCGTGCTCGATCAGCGTCACGAGATCGCTCTTGAGCCGCATCATGATGGGCTGGGTTTCGGGATCGCCGAGGCGGCAGTTGAATTCCAGCACCTTGACCTGACCGTCCCGCCCTATCATCAGGCCGGCGTACAGAAAGCCGACGTAGGGCACGCCGTCTTTTTCCATGCCGCTGATCGCGGGCTGGATGACTTCGCGCATGACCTTGGCGTGCACGCCCGGCGTGATCACCGGCGCCGGCGAATACGCGCCCATGCCGCCGGTGTTGGGTCCCTGGTCGCCGTCCCGCAGCCGCTTGTGGTCCTGACTGCTGGCGAGCGCCAGCGCATGCCGCCCATCGCACAGCACGATGAAGCTCGCCTCCTCGCCGTCGAGAAACGCCTCGATCACGATGCGCGCGCCGGCAGCGCCCATCCTGTTGTCGGTGAGCATCGTGTCGACCGCGGCGTGCGCCTCGTCCACGGTGGTCGCCACCACCACGCCCTTGCCCGCGGCGAGGCCGTCGGCCTTGATCACGATAGGCACGCCTTGCCGGTCGATATGGGCGTGTGCTTCGCGCGCATCGGTGAAGGTCGCGTACGCGGCGGTCGGGATGCCGTGGCGCACCATGAACGCCTTGGCGTAATCTTTCGAGCTTTCGAGCCGGGCTGCGCGCTGGGTCGGCCCGAAAATCCTGAGTCCGGCCGCCTGGAAGGCGTCCACGATGCCTTCGGCGAGCGGCGCTTCGGGGCCGACGACGGTAAACGCGACCGCCTCCTGCCGGGCAAAGCCGATCAGCTCGGGTATCGTGGCCAGCGCAACGTTGGCGACCCCTTCTTCGGCCGCCGTGCCGGCGTTGCCAGGGGCGACGAACACCCGCGACACGCGCGGCGACTGGGCGAGCTTCCACGCCAGCGCGTGTTCGCGTCCTCCTGCGCCGATCACGAGAATTTTCATGCGCGGGGCGAGCCGTGAAATGTGCACCGTGAAACGGGGGCGGCGAGCGGCATTTCCGAAGTGGTTTCGCTTTTCACCATTCGCTGCATTTTCGTCCCGTCAGTGGCGGAAATGGCGGTAACCGGTGAACACCATCGCCACGCCCTGTTCGTCGGCGGCGGCGATGACTTCCTCGTCGCGCAAGCTGCCGCCGGGCTGGATGATCGCCTGGGCGCCGGCCTCAACCACGACGTCGACGCCGTCGCGGAACGGGAAAAACGCGTCGGACGCCACCACCGAGCCGGCGAGCGCGAGCCCGGCGTTGGCCGCCTTGAGCGTGGCGATGCGGGCCGAATCGACGCGGCTCATCTGGCCGGCGCCGACGCCGAGCGTCTGGCCGTTGCCGCAGAACACGATGGCGTTGGATTTGACGAATTTGGCCACGCGCCAGGCAAAGAGCAGATCGCGCAGCTGGCTTTCGGTGGGCTTGAGTCTGGTGACGACCTTGAGCTGCGAAGCGGTGACGTTCAGGCTGTCCGGCGTTTGCACCAGCAGTCCGCCGCCGACGCGCTTGAAGTCGAAGGCGTTGCCCCCCGCAGCGGCTTGCACGGCGAGCAGCCGGATGTTGGCTTTACGGGAAAACACCTCTGCCGCGGCATCGGAAACGTGGGGCGCGATCACCACCTCGACGAACTGCTGCGCCACGGCTTCCGCGGCCGCCGCATCGAGGCTGCGGTTGAACGCGATGATGCCGCCAAAAGCCGAAACGGGATCGGTGGCAAACGCTTTTTTGTAGGCTTCGAGCAGGCTCGCGCCGATCGCGGCGCCGCAGGGGTTGGCGTGCTTGACGATGACGCAGGCCGGCTGATCGAAAGTCTTCACGCATTCCCACGCGGCGTCGGCATCCGCGATGTTGTTGTACGACAGCTCCTTGCCCTGCCGCTGTTCATAGCCGCCGATGCCGCCGGGTGCCGGCTCGAGATCGCGGTAAAAGGCCGCGTTCTGATGCGGGTTCTCGCCGTAGCGCAAGGTCTGCGCCAGCTCGAAATGGAGATTGAGCCGCGCCGGAAACTGGGCGCGCTGCCCGCCGGCGTCGAGCGCGGTCAGATAGTTGCTGATCGCGCCGTCATAGGCGGCCGTGTGCGAAAATGCCTTTCTGGCCAGCCGGAAACGGGTGTCGGCACCCACCGCGCCATGGGCCGAGGACATTTCCCTCAGCAGCAGGTCGTAATCGGCCGGATCGGTGACGACCGCAACGTGCCGGTAATTCTTGGCGGCGCTCCTGAGCAGCGCCGGACCGCCGATGTCGATGTTTTCGATCGCGTCTTCGAGCGTGCAGCCGGGTTTCGCCACGGTCCGGCTGAACGGGTAGAGGTTGACCACCACCAGATCGATGGCGGGAATGCCGGCCTCCTTCAACGCCTCCATGTGCCGCACGAGATCGCGCCGCGCCAGGATGCCGGCATGGATTCTCGGATGCAGCGTCTTCACGCGGCCGTCGAGCATTTCCGGAAACCCCGTATAGTCGCCGGCCTCGATGACCTGAAGCCCTTCTTCCCGCAGCAGTTTCGCCGTGCCGCCGGTGGAAATCAGCTTCACGCCGAAAGACTCGAGCCCGCGCGCAAAACCGACGATGCCGGTTTTGTCAGAAACGCTAAGCAGCGCCTGCTTGATGACGGCCATGATCAGCGAAAAGGCAGGCGGCGGAAAGATTCAGGCCGTTTGCGGCTCGTCATGTGCCACTCGCCCTAGAATTTGATGCCGTGCATCTTCATCTTCTTGCGCAGGGTGTTGCGGTTGATGCCGAGCACTTCCGCCGCGTGGGTCTGGTTGCCCTGCACCCGGTGCAGGACCGATTCGATCAGGGGTTTTTCGACGCAATTGATGACCATGTCATAGACGCGGCACGGTTTCTCGCCGTCCAGATCCTTGAAATAGCCATCGATTGCGCGGCGCACGACGCGCGCCACCTCGGTCTCGTTCATCATGCTGCGAGTTCCTCAACATAAGTCAGGCGCCGGCCTTGACTGGCCAGCCGCGCGAAGAAATCGTTGACGGCAGCGAGCTGCTCGCCGCTGGTCTGCAGCTGGTTCATGGCATGACGGAATGCCGCCGAACCGGCCAGCCCCCTGGTGTACCACGAGATGTGCTTGCGCGCGACGCGCACGCCGGTGGTTTCGCCGTAAAAATCGTAGAGATCGTGCAAGTGCGCGACCAGAACGCGGTGGATTTCCGCCACTTCCGGCGCCGGCAGCCTGCGGCCGGTTTCGAGATAGTGGCCGATTTCGCGGAACAGCCACGGCCGCCCCTGCGCAGCGCGGCCGATCATCACCGCGTCGGCGCCGGTGTAATCGAGCACGGCCTTGACGCGCTCGGGCGTATCGATGTCGCCGTTGGCGATCACCGGGATGCCGATCCGCGACTTGACCTCGGCAATGGTATCGAATTCGGCCTCGCCCGAAAAACCGCAGGCGCGGGTGCGGCCGTGGATCGCGAGCGCCTGGATTCCGGCATCCTCGGCGAGCCTCGCCACTTGCAGCGCGTTTCTGCTCGCGCGATCCCAGCCGGTGCGGATCTTGAGCGTGACCGGCACCTCGACCGCGCCCACCACCGCCTCGAGGATGCGCGCCACCAGCGGTTCGTCCTTGAGCAGCGCAGAACCCGCCATCACGTTGCATACCTTCTTTGCCGGACAGCCCATGTTGATGTCGATGATCTGCGCGCCCTGGTCGACGTTGTACTTCGCCGCTTCGGCCAGCATGCGCGGATCGGCTCCGGCGATCTGCACCGCAACCGGCTCGGCTTCGCCGTCGTGATTGGCGCGCCGCCGGGTTTTTTCCGAGCCCCACAGCAGCGAATTGCTCGCCACCATTTCCGAAACCGCCATGCCCGCGCCCATGCGCTTGCAGAGCTGGCGGAACGGCCGGTCGGTGACTCCGGCCATGGGCGCGACGATCAGGTTGTTCTTGAGCTGATAGGGGCCGATTCGCATCGGACATTTTTGGGTATGGGAAAAGAGGGCGTCATTGTAATCGCTGCGTTGTCGCGTGAAAAGTGGAATCGCCCATTATTTGATCAGTGTTGTGACAAACGCACAGGCATAACTCGTGCCAAGCGACCCGCGATGCAGAACCGGCTTCATGAGGCAGGCGTTTGTTGAAACTCCAGGCACAAGCCGCGAAAAGTCAGCCGCGCGCGCCGAAGGTCATGCGCCGCACGACGAAATTTTTCAACGGCGGCACACAGCCGAGCAACGCGAGGCCCACGCCCCGCGCGGCAGCAAGCGGCGCGACATCATTCGAGAACAGCCGCACCAGGGAATCGGTAAACCAGATGCCGGCACGGCGATCGAGGCGGCGCCGCGACTGGTATGCCAGCAACATTGCCGCATCGCCAATCGCCTCCTGCCGGCATTCCAGGATTGCTCCGGCGAGTTCCCACGCGTCGCGCAAGCCCAGATTGAATCCTTGGCCCGCCACCGGGTGCAGCGTCTGGGCGGCATTGCCGATGAGCGCGACGCGCGGCCGCAACACCTCGGTCGCGTGTTTTAGCATCAGCGGAAACAGCGCGCGCGCACCTCCTCCCGAAAAACTCCCCAGGCGGCCGCCGAAATGGTGTTCGAGCCGGATGAGAAAATCTGCCGGCGCAAGCCCGTACAGCTCTTGTGCGCGTTCGGTGCGGGCCGTCCACACCACGGCGAGTTCGTCGCCGCAAGGCAGCAGTGCCAGCGGGCCGTCGCCGGTAAACCGCTCGAAAGCGGTGTTGTGGTGCGCAAGTTCGCTGCGCACGCGGGTGGTGAGCGCCACCTGGTGATAGTCGACCGTTCTGACGGCAGCCACACCCTGCAGCGCGCCGCCGTCGGCAGCGACGACCAGCCGACAGCCGATGGTCTTCGGCGCGCCGCCCGCCGTGAACTCGACGGTGGCCGTCCCCTGGGCATCGCGGACCGCGAGCACTTTCGCACCGGCGAAGTATCGAGGCCCGCGGCGCTGCAAGCCGTCTTCCAGCGCCGCGTGCAGCTGCGCGTAATCGGCCACATAACCGAGCGCGGGCAGGCCGGATTCGGCCGCGGAAAGCACGACCCGCCCGAAACCGCCCCGCTGGGAAACATGGATGCGGTCGATGGGCGTGGCCGGGGCGAGGGCGTGCCATACGCCGAGGCGCTCGAGAATCAGCCGGCTGCCGTACGACAGCGCAAGCGGCCGCGAATCGCTGACGCGCTGCGCGGCTTCGCGCGCTTCGAACAGCGTCACCGCGAGGCCGCTGTCCGACAGCGCCAAAGCCAGCGCCGCCCCGACCGGCCCGCCGCCGACGATCACGATATCGGAAAAGTCATCCATCGCGCTGCCGCATCACGCTTTCGATATCGGCCACGGTCTTGGGTGCGGCCGCGGTCAGCACTTCATGGCCGCTTTCGGTGACCACGACGTCATCCTCTATGCGCACGCCGATGTTGGCGAATTCCTGCGGCACGCCTTCGCCAGCGCGAATGTAACAACCGGGTTCGACCGTCATCACCATGCCGGGCTGCAGGGCACGCCAGCAGCCGTCGCGCTTGTAGTCGCCGGCATCGTGCACGTCGAGGCCCAGCCAGTGGCCGGTGCGGTGCATGTAGAATTTTTTGTAGGCTTCGGTTTCGAGCACCTGTTCGATGCTGCCGGAAAGCAGCCCGAGGTCGAGAAACCCTTGCGCGAGAACCCTGACCGCGGCCTCGTGCGGGCGCTCCCAGGTATTGCCCGGCCTGATCTCGGCCATTGCCGCGGCCTGCGCGGCGAGCACCAGCTCGTAGACGGCTTTCTGCGGGCCGCTGAAGCTGCCGCTTACCGGAAACGTGCGCGTGATGTCGGCCGCGTAGCCGTCGAGTTCGCAGCCGGCGTCGATCAGCAGCAGATCGCCGTCGGCGAGCACGGCGGCGTTTTCCACATAATGCAAAACGCAGGCATTGGCCCCCGCGGCGACGATCGGACTATAAGCGGGGCCCTGGGCCCCATGCCGGCGGAACTCGTGCAGCAGCTCCGCCTCGACCGCATATTCGGTGCTGCCGGGTCGTGCGGCGCGCATCGCCCGGCGGTGGGCGCTCGCGGAAATTTCCGCGGCGCGCCGCATGGTGGCGAGTTCGCCGGCATCCTTGACGAGCCGCATTTCATCGAGCAGCACGTGCACGTCCTTGATTTCGCAAGGCGCGGCGACGCCGCTGCGCGCGCGGCCGCGCACCGCGTTGATCCAGCCCATGATGCGCCCGTCCCAGGCGCCGTCGGCGCCGAGGTGGCAAAACACCGTGGTGCGGTCGGCAAGCAGCTCCGGCATCAGTTCATCGAGCCGGGCTAGCGGATGCGCCTCATCGAAGCCGAACGCCTCGCGCGCCGCGGCAGGACCATGGCGAAACCCGTCCCATATTTCACGCTCGGGATCCTTGTCCCGGCAAAACAACACACTCTTCGTCTGCTCGCCGGCGAGCAGCACCAGCACCGCATCGGGCTCGCGAAAACCGGTCAGATAGTAGAAATAACTGTCGAAGCGATAGGGATAATGCGTATCGCGATTGCGCACGCGCTCGGGCGCCGTGGGTACGATCGCCACGCCACTCCGCATTTGCGCCGCAAGGCGGCAACGCCGATGCACATGAACACTGGTTTCACTCATACTGGAACCGGCAGCCGAAATCGCTTATTAGACGGCGCGGCCGGACTGAAAGCAAGCGCGCTAATCGCCGTCCTCGCCATATTGCGAGTCGAGCAA
>JBKBXX010000067.1:0-6176 GCA_046313915.1 Burkholderiales bacterium
CGCCTCCACTGCTCCAGCCAGGGGCGTTTTGTCACGTGCCCTGATGAATCTTGGATTAAGACGGCCCACGGGCCGTATTCATCCGCGGGGCGGGGTTTTTTCACGTGCCCTGATGAAGAAGGGATTAAGACTTCTGGTTCATTTCTACCCCTTCCAGCAGGGGTTTTTTCACGTGCCCTGATGAAGAAGGGATTAAGACCCCGGCACGTCACCCAAACCCCGCGGCGCTGGTTTTTTCACGTGCCCTGATGAAGAAGGGATTAAGACCGGTCTGCGCGGCGGAGTCCGCTTCCGCGGCGGTTTTTTCACGTGCCCTGATGAAGAAGGGATTAAGACACGGCACTAAATAGGCCCGCCGCGGCTTTCTGTTTTTTCACGTGCCCGGATGAAGAAGGGATTAAGACGCCCATTCTGCGACCGGGCTGAAAAAATCGTCGTGTTTTTTCACGTGCCCTGATGAAGAAGGGATTAAGACGCGCGGTCAGGCGCCCCTCCCACGGGCCGTATTGTTTTTTCACGTGCCCTGATGAAGAAGGGATTAAGACGACCTACCACGCGCACCCCCCGTGTCTTGGTGGTTTTTTCACGTGCCCTGATGAAGAAGGGATTAAGACTTTACTTTTGCCATTTTCTTTCTCCATCCATCGTTTTTTCACGTGCCCTGATGAAGAAGGGATTAAGACGTCAGGGCCCAGAGGCCCCGACAGCGCACCTGGTTTTTTCACGTGCCCTGATGAAGAAGGGATTAAGACCGGACTGGGAAACTTGGGCGGTCTCGCCTTTGGGTTTTTTCACGTGCCCTGATGAAGAAGGGATTAAGATTTGTACTTCGCGCCGGACGCGGTACAATCGGATCATGCCGAAAAGCGAGTCCAACAAAAACCGGTGCGAAGTCGCGCTGCTGGTCGATGCGGAAACCGGAACGCGGGCGCCTTCGGGACGCTTCGTGCTCGAGCGCGGCGGCATGGAAGCGCATGTTTATCGCTGCCTGTGGCAGAGCTACCACGATGTTGCGGTGGTGCCTTTCGATCCCGAAGTGACTGCGACGCTTGCGCAACTGCGCGCGCTCAAGCCGCGCATCGTGTTCAATATCACCGAATGGGTCGATGGTGACCGCCGGCTCGACGCGGCGATCACCGGCCTGCTCGATATCATGAAGCTGTGTTACACCGGCAGCGGATCGGCTGGCCTGCAGATCGCGCGCGACAAGGCGCTGTCGAAAAAAATCGTGGCAGAACTCGGCGTGGCGGTGCCGCGTCATTTTGTGCTGGAGAGCGAAGCCCGCATTCGCAACCGGGGTCTGCCTTTTCCGCTGATCGTCAAACCGCAGTTCGGCGACGGTTCCGACGGAATCGGGCGCAGTTCGGTGGTGAAGACCGAGCGCGGCCTGCAGCGTCGGGTGCGCGCGGTGCGCGCGCGCATGCGTGAGCCGCTGCTGTGCGAGGAATTCATCGAAGGGCGCGATCTGTTCGTGGGACTGCTCGGCAACGAACCGCGCGTGCTCGCGCCGCTGGAGCTGGTGGTGGGCAGGGCGGGGTCTGCGGCGCCACGGCTTGCGACTTACCGCGTCAAGCACGACAAGCGGTATCAGCGCAAATGGAACATCCGTTTCCAGCGCGCGCGGCTCGGCAGGAAAGTGATCGAGGAAATCAACGACGCCAGCCGGCGCATTTTCCACGCGCTCAAGCTGCGCGACTACGCGCGCATCGACTATCGCCTCACGCCCGACAACCGGCTGATATTCATCGAAGCCAACCCCAATCCTGATCTTTCGCCGCACACCTTCGGCCGCGACCAGTGCTTCGCCGGCGTGAAGTATCCGCAGCTCATCCGTGCCATCGTCGAGGCGGCGCGGAACCGGTCACACGCTCTATAAAAATATAAATAAAAACAATGGCTTATAAAGCCATTGCGGTGTGTGATTTTCGGGCTGAAACCGGCGCGCCCGGCACGACGGGAAGGCTTACGTCTGCGCCTGCTGCTTTTCCCGCCATTGTTTGAGCCAGCCGGCGTTGCCGCCCAGCGCGACGATTTCCTGTAGTGCATCGGGCAGCGGCGGATATTCGCGCCGGATGTCGCGCGTGCGGTTGATGAAAAAGCCGTTCCTGAAATCGACTTCGAGCTCATCACCGGTGTCGCAGAGGCCGGTGACGTTGGCGCAGTCGGTCAGCACCCGCAGCCCGCAGCCAATCGCGGCGCGGTAGGCGAGAAAAGGCATCGACTCGCACACCAATCCGAGCCCCAGCGCCTGCATCGCGATGTAGCCGTTCATCTTGGGGCCCATGCCGAAGTTGCGGCCGGCGACGATGATGTCACCCGGTCTGCAACGCTCATGAAAGCCGGGGTCGGTTTCCTCGAAAAGGTGCGGGATGACGTCTTGCGCGTCGAAATGGCGCCCGGCGATTATCCAGTTGGGCACCACGCCGCCGGCGTGCGGCACGTCGTGGCCAAGCCGGTAGCAGCGGCCTTTGAGGAGCCATTGAAATTCAGAGTTCATTTGATGGTAAATCGTGAGCTGTAAGTTATCGCTGAGATAGGGCCCATCACTCATTCCGGGGGCTGGTGGGGGCCGGCTTGCCGGCGATCTTCCCGGGACCGATCGGGGGCAAGCCCCCTCCCACCCCTCATCTTCCTGCTCTTTGATCGGGGGCAAGCCCCCTCCCACCCTTCACCCTTCACCCTTCACCCTTCACCCTTCACCCTTCACCCTTCACCCTTCACCCTTCACTCAATTATCCCTGCCCACTCCCCGGTTTTCCTGTGGGAGCCAGCTTGCTGGCGATTTCTGCTCACTGCCCACCGCTCTTGGATCGGTAATCTTTCCGGCGATCGCCGAAGCCGCCACCGTCGCCGGACTGCCGAGATAAAGTTGCGCGTCCTTGGCGCCGAAGCGGCCGAAGTTGTTGTTGGCGGCAGTGGAAATCGACACTTCGCCCGAATGCACCGGGCCGATCACCGCGTCGTTGCAGGGGCCGCAGCCCGCCGGCAGCAGCACTGCGCCGGCTTCGATGAACACCTGCATCAGGCCTTCACGCGCCATGCGGCGGGTCGATTCCTCGGAACCTGGCGCAACGAACAGGCGCACCTGCGGCGCAATGTGTCTGCCTTGGAGCAGCGCGGCGGCGGCGAGCAGGTCGTCGTACATCCCCGAGCCGCACGAGCCGATGAAAGCATGGTCGATGCGCGTGCCCGCGGCCTGCGCGAGATCGACCGCATTGTACACGCCGCCCGGCAGCGCGATCTGCGGTTCGAGCGTGCTCACTTCGAGCTCGAGATCGGCTTCATAGCGCGCATCGGCATCGGCATAGATCGGCGTGAAAGGCTGCTTTGCATGCGCTGCCGCATGATCGAGGATTGCCCGCGATGGCGGGAAGAACACGCCGTAGGCGCGCATTTCGGTGGGGCTCGAGCACAGCGCGACGCGCGCCGCGAGATTGAACTGGTCGAGATCGCCCGCGTATTCGAGCACGCGGTAATCGAGATCGGCTCCGAGCGCGCCTTGCGCGAGCAGCGCGGCGATGTGAAAACCGAGGTCGCGCGCGTGCACGCCGGGCTGGAGTTTGCCTTTGATTTTCAGGCGCACCGAATGCGGCACCATCACCCAGTTGGTGCCGGTGGCGAGCACGCGCGAAATTTCCGCGCCCATGCGCAGGCCGAAAGCGCCGATCGCGCCGGCGTTGGTGGCGTGGCGGTCGTTGTCGAAGTAGAGCATGCCTGGCAGCAGCATGCCCGATTCCAGGGGGAAGATATGGCCGTGGCCGCCGCGCCCCACGTCGAAGAAGTTTTTCACGCCCCACTGCCGCGCCGCCTCGCGGTTGAAAGCGCCGCGCGCGGCGGCGCGCGCGCTGCCGTAGATCACTTCGTGGTCGGTGACCATCACCACCTTGTCGGGCGCGGCGGGGCGGGCTATGCCGGCGGCGTCGAGCTCGCGCCTGGCGCCCATCACCACACCGTCGTGGATCATGATGAAATCGGGGTCGGGATGCACGATTTCGCCCGGACGCACCGCGGCCTTGCCGCTTTTGCGTGCCAGGATTTTTTCGACGGCAGTCATGCCCACCGGAGATTTCCCTTCACGTCATGGTCTTTGGTTTCAGGCGGCTGTTGCCGGAAAGCGGGTTCCACAAGCGGGCGCCGCAGGCGGCGGGGCGCGTCGGAACAGTCGCCGCGTCTGGAATAAAAATGTTTATAATCAATATGTTAAATGTTACGCTGCATTCAATGGCCGCGCACGGATCGCCGCTGCCGTTGCCAGCGGCGACGCGCCCTAGTGTTTCTTCTGCTGCTGTTCCGCCTGTTGTTGTTCCTGCTGCAGCGCTGCGATGACGCGCTGGCGCTTGGCTTCGACTTCCCTCGCAAAGCCCGGATGCTGCCGCTCGACGAAGCCGGTGGCGAGTCCGAGCTTGAGCAGGGCCACGGCAAAAGTCGCCGACAAATCGTCGAGATCGGGGCTCACTTTGGCAAGCTGTATCGCCTCTATGGTTTCGTCGAACAGCTGCTGCATCGCTTGGTTCAGTTCGTCGTCGAAGAGCCTGGACATGCGCATTCCCGTTCTGCTAAAAACCGTATTCTAACGTGCAGCGGCGATTTCGCGACCGCCGGGCGTACAATATGCCTTCGGACAGATGGCGTGTCATCGGTGCGTGAAATGACAAGAGCGATGCTGGTGCTGCTGGCGATGGTGGCCGCGTGTTCGGTTGCGCGGGCGCAGGGCTATCCCAACCGGCCGCTGCGCATCGTCGTGCCCGCGGCTCCCGCGGGCGCCACCGACATCCTGAGCCGCATCCTTTCCTTCAAGCTCTACGAATCGTGGGGCCAGGTGGTGCAAGTCGACAACCGTCCCGGCGGCGGTGGCATCATCGCAAGCGAGCTGGTCGCGAAAGCGGCGCCCGATGGCTACACACTGCTGATGGCGTCCACTTCGCACGTCACCAATCCCACGCTGCAAGGCAAGCTGCCGTACGACACGCTCAACGATTTTGCGCCGGTCTCCATGGTCGCGGTGGTGCCGGGCGTGCTGCTCGTTCATCCTTCGCTGCCGGTGCATTCGGTCGCGGAGCTGATCGCCTTTGCCAAAAGGCGGCCGGGGGAGCTCGATTACGGCTCGGCGGGCAGCGGCAGCGCTACCCATCTGGGAGGGATGCTGTTTTCGGCGATGACAGGTGTGATCCTCGTGCACGTGCCGTACAAAGGCGGCGCGCCGGCATTGAATGACCTGCTGGGCGGCCGCGTGTCGCTGATGTTCGGCAGCGTGGCGTCGAGCATCGCACATATCCGTTCCGGAAGGGTGCGGGCGCTGGCGGTGACCAGTGCCAGGCGTTCCGCAGCGCTGCCGCACCTTCCGACCATGGCGGAGGCAGGATTGCAAGACTACGAGGCGACGGCGTGGTTCGCGCTATTCGCGCCGGCGAAAACACCCGGCGCCGTCATCAACAAGCTCAATTCCGAAGTGGTGGCGGCGCTGCAGTCGCCCGACGTGAAGGAAAGATTGCATGCCCAGGGTGCAGAGATCGTGCCCGGTGAGCCGGGTCAGCTGGGGGATTACGTGCGCAGCGAAATCGCCAAATGGGAGAAAGTGATCCGCAAAGTCGGCGGCGTGCGCTGAGCCCGGCCATCGGCGTCGCTGCAGCGCCTGCGGACTGATCACGCCGACAGAGCTGGCTGCAATGTGTCAAAATTCCGGCTCGGATAAAAACATATACAGGAGAACGGCATGGAACTCGGATTGCGCGGCAAAGTGGCCGCAGTCACTGGCGGCAGCGAAGGCATCGGTCGCGCGACCGTATTGCGGCTGGTCGCGGAAGGCGCGAAGGTCGCTTTTTGTGCGCGGCGCGCCGAGGTGCTGGGCGCGCTGGTCGACGAAATCAGGAAAGGCGGCGGCGAGGTGCTCGGCGTGACCGCCGACGCTGCCACGGAAGGTGACATGGAGCGTTTCATCGCGGAAACGGTCGGCCATTTCGGCCGCATCGACATCGTGGTCAACAATGCCGGCGGCACGGGCCAGGATCCGTTCGCGAAAGTCGACGACGCCGCGTGGCGGCATGATCTCGACATCAAGGTTTTCGCCCAGATCCGCACTGCGCGCGCCGCGATCCCGCACATGAAAAAACAGGGTGGCGGCCGCATTATCAATCTCAACATGGTCGGCGCGAAGCAGCCGGCGGCGGGCACTTTCC
>JBKBXX010000067.1:6186-18771 GCA_046313915.1 Burkholderiales bacterium
CCGGGCTGGCGCTGACCAAGGCGCTGTCCAGGGAGTACGCCGCCGACAATATCCTGGTCAACGCGGTGGCGGTGGGCAAGATCAAGTCCAGACAGCAGGAGCGCCGCGCCGCGCGCAGCGGCATCAGTGTCGAGGAACATTACGCGAAGACCGGCAAGACCATTCCGCTCGGCCGCATGGGCGAGGCGGAGGAGGTTGCCAACGTGATCGCTTTTCTCGCATCGGACGCCGCGAGCTATGTCACCGGCTGTTGCATCAATGTCGACGGCGGCTTGTCGGGTGTGCTGTGATGCATGCGAAGAAACCCGGGCGCAGACGAACACCGCGAACGCCGGGATCGTCGGGCTCGTAAACCATTCTTGCCGGCGTCGCCGTTTTGTCTGAATCCGTTGTCCAGCCTTTGCGCTATCTGCTTGCGGCATGGTTGTTCGTCGCGGTGGTGGCGTTCGTGGTCGCCGGCGAAATCATCCCGCATTTCCCTCGCTGGCCGGGGGGGATCGTTGCCTGGTGCGCGTGCGCGCTGCTGTGGCCGCGGCTGACGCGTACCCAGGTGCGGATCGTGCTGGCGTTGGTGGCGTGCGGTGTTGCGGGAATGACGTGGGGCATGGCGAGCGGCAAGACGGGACTGGTCGAGCGCGCGCTGGGACAGAACATCCCGCTGGTCGGCATGCTGATCGCAGTGTCTTTCCTGCAATTGATCAGCACCGCGCGCGATGCCGGGGACAACCGTCCCGACACCGGACGCTTCGCCCTGCTGCGCACGCTCCTCGGCGTACATCTGTTCGGGGCAGTGATCAATTTTTCGGCGGTGGCGATTTTCGCCGACCGCCTCGCCACGCGCGCCCGTCTGACGCTGGAGCAGGCGATGGGGCTGTCGCAGGCTTTCATCATCGGCGCACTGTGGTCGCCTTTTTATGGCGCGATGGCGGTGGCGCTCACCGCGGCGCCGGGGGCGAGCATCACGCGCCTGATGGGCATCGGTATTCCGCTGACAGTGATCGCGCTGCTGCTCACCTGGTTTACCCTGTCGTCGCGCCGCTTCGGTTACGCCCGTGATTTCGTGGGTTATCCGGTGCGCTTCGAGGCGCTGTGGGTGCCGGCAGTGCTGGCGCTCGCCGTGCTCACCGTGCATGAGCTCAAACCGGCGTGGTCGGTGCTGGCGGTCATCGCCGCGCTGGCGCCGCTCATCACCATCATCACGCTGCTCGTGCGTGAAGGCGAGCGCGCTGCCGCGTCGCTGCGACGGCTGGTCGCGGTGCGGCTGCCCGAAATGGGCGGCGAGATGTCGCTGTTTCTTGCCGCGGGCGTGCTCTCCGCCGGCATGGCAGGGATGATCGCGGCGCTCGACCTCGGCGTGCCGTTTGCGCATTACGGCGGCGTCGAGGCGAGCATCGTGCTGGTGGTGATCACGCTGCTCGCATGGATAGGGTTTCATCCCGTGATCATGGTGTCGGTGGTGGGGCCGTGGCTCGCGCCGCTCGACCCCGATTCCGATTTGCTGGCGATGACGTTTTTGATGACCTGGGGCATAGGCCTGACCGGCTGCCCGATGTCCAACACCATGCTGGCGATGCAGGGGCGCTATCAGGCGCCGTTTCGCGAGCTGTTGCGCCATAACCGCGCCTTCAGCCTCAAGATGACGCTGATCAGCATCGTCGCGCTCAACGTCTACGCGGCTGTCGCATTGCGCTGATTGCTATAGAATGGCCGAAGGGAGCTTCCGGACGGCGCGGACGGCGAATACCCACAACCATGCTGCCGCCCCGCGTGACGACACGAGGAGGGGTCATGACGGACAACGCGAAATGCAGACAGTGCGAAACCGGGATGCAGCTGCAGCCGCTCGGTGACGCGAGTGGCGAACACGGCGTGCTCAGGATTACTTTCCGGCAGTTGCCGGCCCTGGTCTGCCCCAATGGCCACAAGCGCTTTGCCGTGCCGGATTTTCCGCTGCGGCTGCTCGATCGCCTTGCGGGCGAGGACGAGACGAAGCTGCCCGCGGGCAAGAAGCGCGGGCTGATTTTCAAGGAATACCATTGTGGTTCGTGTGACGCCAGACTCGGCGCCGGCGACAGCCAGAGCAGGACTTTCGGTTTCGACGTCGACTTGGAGAACCTTCCCGATTTCCGCGTCGAACTGACGGCACCGGTCTACCGCTGTGCTTCGTGCGGCAGGGAACAGCTGCGCTCGCTGGAAGAAATTCAGAACCTGACGCCGCCAGCGCTGGCGCACGCTTTCCAGGCCGCGGGGCTCAAACCGCAATGACGGCGGCCGGCTATTTTCTCGATTTCCGGTAGCCCGCGTTTCGTGCTTCCGTTTCGGTCCTGAAGCAGATGCGGTTGTCCTCACCCTGCGGATTTTCCTTGAGCAGCTTGCGGTAAGAATCGCTGGCAGGCGTGTGATAGATTCCCGAGCCGGCGTTGCCGATCACCGGGCATTCGTGGCGGCTATAGTCTCTGGCCGAAGCTTCCGCAGGTGCGATCGCGAGGGCGGCAGCGAGCGACAGCAGCGCTTCGAGGCGCGTGATCCGCTTCATTCAGAATTTCTCGACATGGGGACGCAGATCGAGTTCGAGCGTCCACGCGCTGGGCGGCTGCAAATGAAGCTGATAGTAGGTTTCCGCGATCGCGTCCGGATCGAGCAGCGCGTCCTCGCCGCGCTCGGCCGCGCTGTAGCCGGGCCGTGCATCATTGCGGATCTGGCCGTCGATGACGACGTGCGCGACGTGAATGCCCTGCGGCTGGAATTCGCGCGCCATGCTCTGTGCCAGCGCGCGCAGCCCGGCTTTGCCGACCGCGAGATTGTGAAACTGCGCGCCGCCGCGCAATGATGCGGTGGCGCCGGTGAAAATGATCGTGCCGCAGTGCCTGCCGCCGCCCGGAGTGGCGAGCATGGCGCGCACTGCTTCGCGCCCGACCAGGAAGCCGCCGAGGCAGGCGGTTTGCCAGCAGCGCTCGAATTCCCCGGCGGTGGTGTCGAGCAGGCTTTTGCGCACGAAGGCGCCAGCGTTGAAGGCCACCAGCCGCGGAGCGCCGAAGTCCCGCGCAACCTCGGTGAAGAGCTGTCTCACGGCACGCTCGTCGGTGGCGTCGCACACGTAAGCACGCGCCTTGCCGCCGAGTTCCGAGGCGAATTCCGCGAGCCTGCCAAAGTTGCGCGCAGCGAGCGCGACGTTCATTCCCGCGCGGACGAAACGGCGCGCAAGAGCAGCGCCGAGACCGGGGCCGGCGCCGACGATCAGCGAAGTATCCGATGGCTTCATGGAAGCGTTGGAAAAAGACGGAAAATCAGATGCGGCAGAGGATTTCCGCGCCTTTCGCCAGCGTCTCTTCGGACTTGGCGAAGCAGAAACGCAGCACCTTGTGCTGCGGCGGTTCGCGGTAGAACACCGATACCGGGATGGCGGCGATCCCGTATTGCCTGGTGAGGCGGATCGCGAGATCGGTGTCTTTCTCGTCGCTGATCGCGTCATAGCGCAGGTTCTGGAAAAAAGTGCCGCGCGAGGGCAGCGGCTCGAAGCGCGAAGCTTTGACGCCTTCCAGGAAAAAATCGCGCTTTTTCTGGTAGAACGCGGCAAGCGACAAATAGGCGTCCCGGTCTTTCATGTATTCGGCGAGCGCGTACTGCACCGGGCCATTGGTGACGAAGGCATTGAACTGATGCACCTTGCGGAATTCGCTCATGAGTTGCCGGGGCGCCAGCACGTAACCGGTTTTCCAGCCGGTGACGTGGTAGGTCTTGCCAAAGGAGGACACCACGAAGCTTCTTGCGGCGAGCCCCGGAAAGCGCGCGACGCTCTGATGGCGATGACCGTCGAACACGATATGCTCGTAGACTTCGTCGCTCACCACCACGATGTCGGTGCCGCGCAGCATGCCTTCGAGCATGCGCAGATCCTCGGCCGAAAACACACTCGTGGTCGGATTGTTGGGGGTGTTGATCACGACCATGCGGGTTTGAGGCGTGATCGCATTCTGCACGTCCTGCCAGTCGATGCTGTAGTCGGGGAACCTGAGTTGCACGTAGACCGGTTTGCCGCCGTTGACTTCGACCGCCGGTGCGTAGCTGTCATAGGCGGGCTCGAACAGCAGCACCTCGTCACCGGGGCGCACCAGCGCCGTGATCGCGGTGAAAATGCCGTAGGTTGCGCCTGGCACGACAGTGATTTCGTGCTCGGGGTCGTAGACCGCACCGTAGAGCGCTTCGACTTTTTCGGCGATGGCCTCGCGCAGTGGAGCAACGCCGGCCATCGGCGGATACTGGTTGAGACCGGAGCCGACGTATTTGGCGAGCAGCGCGCGCAGTTCGGGCGCGCAGTCGAAATCGGGAAAGCCTTGCGACAGGTTGATCGCATTGTGTTCGGCGGCGAGCCGCGACATCACCGTGAAGATGGTGGTGCCGACGGCGGGCAGCTTGGAAAATATGGCGCTTGAGTATTCCGGCATCGGGGGAGGTTGTCTGTGCGGTTTGCGGCGTCGTTCAGGATGAGCAGTCTATCATTCTAGCAGGCGTTCACTGGACGGCAACCGCGCGCGCGGCGCGTTGCGACAGCTTGCGGAAGTCCTCGACGTAGTCCTGCAGGCGACGCAGGACGATCGCGCGCTGATGCGGCGTCAGCATGCGGTCGACTTCGATGAAGAACTGCACGCGCTGCCCCCACCAGTGATTGAGCTGGCGCGCGTATTCCGGCGCGCGGTTTTGTTCCCAGTCGAGCAGCCAGTGGCGCAGTTTTGCCGGGAACTCGCTTTTGTTGCCGCGCTTTTCCAGCAATTGCAGGAACTCGCGCTGCCGCCGCAGCCGGTCCTGATGGCGCAAATGGTCGATGAGCGGCAGATCATCGAGCATGGCGGTGATTTTCCGCTCCTGTTCGTAGCTGAGGCTGCCCGTCCAGTCCCTGATCTGTTTCAGGGTGCGGGCGGCGCGCGCCCGTTTTCTTTCTTCCGTGTCGTCCTCGAGCCGGTGCTCGCGAATGAACTTGCGGTTGTCCTTGTCCCATTGGCGCTGCAGGGTGTCGAGCTGTGCCGGCGTCAGGCTCGAGAGGATTTCCGCCGCATCGGTGGCAGCGCGATTGACGACGAGCCGGTAGCGCGCTTTCAGTCCTTCGACAAACCAGTCCACATCCTCGGGCTTCAAGCCGCGTTGCAGCCTGTTTCTGGCGGTGTCGAGGAAGTCGGCGTATTCCGGCAGCTGTTCGTAGCGGTGCCATTCGTAAAAGCGTTCGAAGCGCGCGAGGAATTCCTGCCGCTGCTGCGCATCCAGATCGAAATATTCGTCGGCGGTCCACAACGCGATGTTGTCAGCCTGGCTGTAGCCGAGGCGGACCATGCTGCAGCCGGTGACAAGCGGCAGACAACAGGCGAGCGCAAACAGGAGCCGGATCATGGGCGGAAAATAACACGGTGCCGCTGCCATGTCATAACTACTTGTTTATAAAAGAAAAACGGGGCCGGCCGGCCCCGTTGTAAAGCCGGGCGCAAGCGGCCTACATTCCGGCCAGGCCGGCTTTGGCGCACTGTTCGTCCTGGTCGCCGGTGACGCCGCTCACGCCGACGCCGCCAATCACCTTGCCGTCCGCCATGATCGGCAGTCCGCCCGGCGAGGCGACGACGCCCGGCAGCGTCATCACGGCCGGGCCGGTCTTGGCGATGGTATCGGCCCAGGCGCGGGTCGGGCGCCGGTACATCGCGCCGTTGCGCGCTTTCATGATGGCGATGTCCGGGCTCGCGGTCTGGGTGTTGTCCATGCGCTCGAAATGGACCAGGCTGCCGTGCGTATCCACGATGGCCACGGCGACGTTCCATTTGTTGTTTCTGCATTCCGCCAGCGCGCCGGCGGCGATTTTCTTGGCGCCGGCGAGATCAATGGCGGGGCCGTAGTCCGGACGCGCCTGGGCGGCGGCAGTCAGGGCAAATGCGGAAATTCCCACGGCCGCTATCGACTGCAACAGTGCTTTTCGTGCTGACATGATTCCCCCCTAAGGTGTGGTTGGTGACGGACAGCGCGCTTACGATACACGCGGCGCAACATCCGGGCAAACGTCATAACCGCCCGATGTATTCCACCATGCGGCGGCGCAGGGCCGCATCCGGCAGCCGCCCGCGGCCTGCCTGCAGGTTGTCCTCGAGATGGGCGACGCGGCGCGTGCCGGGGATCGCGCAGGTCACCGCCGGGTGTGACAGGATGTATTTGAGGAAAAACTGCGCCCAGCTCGCGCAGTCGAACTCCGCCGCCCACGGCGGCAGTGGCCGCCCCCTGACTTTGCCGAACAGCCCGGCCTGCGAGAACGGGCGGTTGACGAGCACCGCAGTGCCGCTGTCGGCGCACAACGGCAGCAGCCGCGCTTCGGCTTCGCGCTCGTCCATCGAATAGTTGAACTGCACGAAATCGTATTCCCCGGTTTTGACCAGGCGCTCGAGTTCGGCGTAAGCGCCAGCGTGATAATGAGTGATGCCGAGGTAGCGGATCTTTCCCGCGGCCCGCCATTCGCGCAGCGTCCTGAGATGGGTGTCGAGATCGAGCAGGTTGTGCACCTGCATGAGATCGACATACGTCGTGCGCATCAGCCGCAACGATGCTTCCATCTGCCGGATGCCGGCTTCGCGGCCGCTGGTCCAGACCTTGGTCGCGAGAAAAAGCCGGTCGCGTAGGCCGAGCTCGGCGCCGAGATCGCCGACCACGCGTTCGGCCTCGCCGTACATCGGCGAGGAATCCACGACTTTGCCGCCGAGTGCGGCCAGCAGCCGCAGCACTTCGCGCAGCTCGGCGCGTGCCGGATCGTGGGGCCCGACATCGAAAGTCTGCCAGGTGCCGAGGCCGACTGCGGGCAGCAGTTCGCCACTGCGCGGTATCGGGCGCTTAAGCATTTCTGCTGGCGGATTCATGGCGCCGGCGGCGGTGCGCAGCTTACTCATGGCGAGCAGGGCGCTGCCGCCACCGATCAGCTTCAGCATGCGACGCCGGCCGTTTTGGTGTATGGTATCCATGATTTCGCATTGGCTTCGATGATAACCCGATTCGCTTTGCAGCGGATCGCTGACGGTCCTGCCGGGTTTTCCCGGGTCGGAAAAAATCCGCGATGGAAACGAAGTTGAATCCCGATGGCCTCGCGCTTTTCGTCAAGCGCGCCTGTCCCACCTGCACGCTGATCGAGCAGCAGATCCGGCAGGTGGCGCGCGCGAGACCGGATTTGCAGGTAGTGGTCCAGGACGATCCGCGGTTTCCCGCGGGTGTTGCCAACATCGTCGATGACACCGCGCTCGATCATTCCTATGTACACCGGATCGAGGCGGTGCCCACGCTGATACGCTTCAGCGGCGGGCGCGAAGCCGAACGCGTCGTCGGCTGGGACCGCGCGGCGTGGCGCAGGCTCAGCGGGATTGCCGACCTGGGCGAGGAACTGCCCGTTTTCCGCCCGGGGTGAGGGTCGTTATCGCTCGAGCCCGGGGTGGCCGAGAAACTGGAGGCGCGGCATCGGGGCGAAACCCTGCTTGGCGCACGCAAGATCGAATATGGAGATCACGACGATCCCGTCGAGATCTGTTTCGAACGCGGCTGGAGCGACGGACTGCCGGTTACGCCGCCGACCGACGCGCGCGTGCTGCGCATGCTTTCCGGAACCCGGCGGCGGCCCGACGAAATCATCGGCAGGATTCCACCCAACCTCGCCGCGTGCACGATCGAGAAGGTTGCGATCAATGCCGTGATGGCGGGCTGCAAGCCGGAATACATGCCGGTGTTGCTGGCGGCGCTGGAAGCCGCGCTCGAACCGGTTTTTACCCTGCACGGCGTGCTGGCGACCACTTATTTTTCCAGCCCTATCATCATCGTCAACGGACCGGTGGCGAAAAAGATCGGCATGAACTGGGGCATCAACGCGCTGGGACAGGGCAACCGCGCCAACGCCACCATTGGACGCGCGCTCAACCTCATCGTGCGCAACGTCGGCGGCGGCCGTCCCGGCGAAGCCGATCGCGCGACTCTCGGCGCGCCGAGCAAGTACACGCTATGCTTCGCTGAAGACGAGTCCGATCCCGGTTGGGAGCCGCTTGCGGTGGCGCGTGGTGTCAAGCGCGGTGTTTCGGCCGTGACGCTGTTCCAGGGGCATGGTGTGGAAGCTTTTGTCGATCAGAAGTCGCGCACCGCCGAGCAGCTGACGCGTTCGCTGGCGATGTCGCTGGTCAAGATCGGCCATCCCAAGCTCGTGCAGGCGGCGCGTGCCATCCTGGTGCTGTCGCCCGAGCACTATGCGATTTATCGCGAAAGCGGCTGGGACCGCAAAAAAATCGAACGCGAGTTGTATCGGGCAACGATACGCCCCGGCGCGGAACTGGTGGCCGGAGCCGGTGGCGTGGGTGAGGGTATAGCCGCGAGCCGTGCCGGAGAGATGGTGCCCAAGTTTCACGAAGACGGATTGATGGTGGTGCGCGCCGGTGGGGCGGCGGGGTTGTTTTCGGCGATTCTCCCCGGCTGGCTCGCCGGTCGCAATCGCACCGAACTGCAGCCGGTGACGAAAGAAATCAGCGAGGCGTAAGAGCCGATTCCATCAGAAGCTTAATCGGAGGTATGTCATGAACTGGATGCGCGATCCCACTGCGGAAACTTCGCCGGTCAAACGGCCGCGGCTGAAGCCGCCGGCTTCGCTCGAAGGGTTGACCGTGGGGCTGTTCGACATCGGCAAGACGCGCAGCGACGAATTTCTCGACCAGGTCGCAAAGCGCCTCAGTGAGCGTGGACTCAGGGTAAGCCGCTATGCCAAGCCCACCAATGCCAAGGTGGCGCCGGTCGAAGTGATACAGAAAATCGCGGCCGAAGCCGATGTGGTGCTGATCGCGCTTTCCGACTGAGGCTCGTGCGCGTCGTGCAGTCTGCACGACCTCATGAATCTCGACGGACGCGGCATTCCCGGCGTGTCGGTCGTGACCACGGAATTCCGCGATGCGATCGATGCGCAATCCGCGGCGCTGGGTTTCGAGCCGGCCGTGATCTATGTGCCGCATCCCATACAGAACCGCACCCCGGACGAATTGCGCAAGATCGCCGACGATATCATTGAGCCGGCGCTGAAAATGTTGTGCGCCTCGGGCGGCGGGGCGTGAGGCGGCGGCGTGTGCTGGTGACGGGTTTCAAGCGGCGATGCCCGTCGTGTGCCTGCGCATCAACGCAACCAGTTCGTTTTCAGGCAGCGGTGCGCTGAAATGATGTCCCTGCATTTCGTCGCACTGATGCCGTTCTAGGAACGCGAACTGGGCAGCGGTTTCCACGCCTTCTGCCACGACCTGCAGCTCGAGGCTGTGCGCCATGGCGATGATGGCGTGGGTGATCGCGGCATCGTCGGCATCGGCGGGAATATCCGCGATGAACGAACGGTCGATTTTGAGGCAGTCGATCGGAAAGCGTTTGAGATAGCCCAGCGACGAATAGCCGGTGCCGAAATCGTCGATGGCGAGCCGCATGCCCTCGGCTTTGAGCTGTTCGAGGATCACCGTCGAGCGCTCGGGTTCGCGCATGACCATGCTTTCGGTGATTTCGAGCTCGAGCGCATCGGCGCCCAGCAGGTTGTCTCCGAGTGCGCGGATAATGTCGGTGAGCAATCCCTGTTTTGAAAACTGGCGCGCCGAGAGATTGACTGCCACGCGGGCGGGAAAACCGAGTTTCCGCCACGCGCGCGCCGCCGCGGCAGCGTTGTGCAGCACCCATTCCCCGATCGGCACGATCAGGCCGGTTTCTTCGGCGAGGGGAATGAATTTTTCCGGTGCGACCAAGCCGAAATCCTGATGTTGCCAGCGCACCAGCGCTTCGACACCAGTGATGCGCCGGCTGCGGATATCCAGCTTGGGCTGGTAGTGCAGCAGGAATTCATTGCGTTCGAGTGCTCTGCGCAGGGCGGATTCGAGCGACAACCGTTCCACCGTGTGCATGTTCATCTGTTCCGAATAGAACTGGTAATTGTTTTTGCCCTGTTCCTTCGCGCGGTACATTGCGATGTCGGCGTTTTTCAGCAGGCTTTGCACGTCGGCCGCATCGTTCGGATAGGTGCTGATGCCGATGCTCGCCGTCAGCAGATATTCCCGCTCCTGATAGATGAAAGGCTTGGCCACCGTGTCCAGGATTTTTTGTGCGATGCCGCTCAATTCCCTGATGTCGGAGTATTCCTCGATCAGCACCACGAATTCGTCGCCACCCTGGCGGCATACGGTGTCATTGTTGCGCAGGCAGCGTCGCAGGCGGATCGCCAGCTCACGCAGCAGGTGATCGCCGGCATCGTGCCCGAGCGTATCGTTGATGTTCTTGAAACGGTCGAGATCGGCGAACATCACCGCAAGCTTGCGCTGGTGGCGCTGCGCCTGCGACAGCGCATGGTCGAGGCGTTGATTGAAGGTGGAACGGTTGGGCAATGAGGTCAGCGGGTCGTGGGTGGCGACGAATTGCAGGTCCTGTTCGGCTCCCCTGCGTGCGATGAACTGGCCGAGCTGGCCGCCGACCGCCTGGCCCAGCCGCAGCGAGGATTCGTCGGGTTTGCGCACGTCCGGGCAGAAAAACTCCATGATCCCGGCCACGGTATTGCCGATCATTACCGGGAACGCCAGCGCACAGCGGAAACCCTGGCTCGCGGCCACGGCGTGGCGCCTGAAACTGCTGTCGTTGGCGATGTCGGCGATCCAGACCGGTTCGCGATGACTCCACACCCGGCCGAGCAGGCCGTCGCTTTCGGCGATGGTTTTTTCCGTTACCGTTTCGCTGCCCGCTTCACCCTGTGCGGGCAGGGCGCCGTGACACTGGCGGCGCACCAGGCAGTTGCCGTGGCTGTCCCATGTCCAGTAGGCGCCGTAAGTCCAGTCCAGGGTCTCGCAGAATATCCTGATCACGTCGAGAATCGCCTGCTCGGTATCTTCCGCAGCCGTCAGCAGGGCGGTCACGTTGTGCTCGAGCAGCAGGCGTTTTTCGTCCTGCTTGCGCTCGGTGATGTCTTTGCCGGTGCCGCGGTAGCCGCGAAATTTCCCGTCGGCGCCGAAAACGGGATTGCCGTTCACGCTGAACCAGTGGCGTGTGCCGTCAATGTCGATCTGATACTCGAAATCGCGAAACGGCAGGTGCCGCTCCAGCATCCTGCGGTGCGCGTCCCACTGCTGTTCGCTGATACCGACGATGGGCAGATCCCAGCGCCGTTTGCCGAGCGTGGCTGCGGAATCCAGTCCGGCTTTGCCGGCGAGCCCGCCGGACATCGCCGTAAAGCGGAATTCGGCATCCTGTTCCCAGAACCAGTCCGAGGAGAGCTGGGCCAGATCGCGGAAACGCTGGCGGCTTTCGCGCAAATCTTCGGTCATCCTGTTGGCGAGGCTGACGGCTTTGTCGTGCGAGCTGGCGAGCGTCCTGATCAGGGCAAACAGCAGCAGGCTGGTCACGATGCCGCCGGCGAGAACGATGAGCGGCAGCAACTGGTCGACCAGGTCGGCGCGGCCGCCGAGTCCGGTGAAGTGTACCTCCCATTGCCGTCCGCCGATGTCGAGGGTCGTCTTGCGGGAAAGCGCCGTGGCGCCGGGCAGGGGAAGGCCGTTCCGAACGGTCGCTCCGTCCGTAATTACCGTGCTGTCGAAAAGCAGGCTGCTCTTTTCGTCGGCCTGTTTTGCATGCGGCGCGCCGGAAAGGCCGGTGTCGAAGATCCGGATGCGGACGTTTTGCAGGCTCTGCCGGGACAGGACGCTTGCGACCAGTTCCTTCATGGTGAACGTTGCCGAGACCAGGCCGACAAAGGCCTGGCGCCGTTGTTCCTCGGTGTGGCGCGACAGGCCCCTGCGGTAGACCGGCAGCCGCAGCGAAAAACCGGTCTGATTGCGGGCTGTGGCGTTGGAGAGCACCAGACGGCCCGAAGCGACCAATTGCCCGGAATCGCGGGCCCGTTCCAGCGCCGGGATGCGCGTGGCATCGCTGGCGGTGTCGAAACCGAGCACGCTCTCGGTCTGCTCCGCCGGCTCGATGTATTCGAGCACATAGTATTCGGGGCGGTCGCCGTCCGGTCTGATGTGAAAATCCGGATAACCGCGCGGGTCGATGCTGGCGTCATGGCGGACCCGTTCTTCGAATGCGTGGCGCTGATCGAGCGGCACGTGGCGGATGAAGGCCAGAACCTGAAAACCCGGATAGCGCTGTTTGAGGTTGAGACTCAGGAAGTAATTCCTGAAGCTGGCGCGGCTGGTCGTGGGCAAGGCTTCGAACAGACCGCGTACGCCGTAGAGCACGTCGTGGTAGGACCAGATCTGGGATTCGATGGCCTTGCTGATATTGCTCACCTCGGCTTCGAACTTGAGGCGGGATTCGTGCGCGACCCCGATCCTGAAAAGCTGGAAAGCGACGAAGCTCATGAGCAGTCCTGCTGCGAGGACGGCCCACGGCAGCCACGATCTTCTGATGATTCTGGCAAACGTCAGACGCATGACTCGGCCATGGGTACCCGCTGCCGGCGCGACCGGGAGCAATTCCGGCCGAGGCCGCCTGCAAATGTTTTTCTTCCGCGCCGGATGCGGGGACACGCTCGCCCCGGCGCGGTCGGAAGGTTATCCGCCGATTATACGGCAGCGCCGGCTTTTT
>JBKBXX010000068.1:0-18771 GCA_046313915.1 Burkholderiales bacterium
ACTGGAACGCGCAACGCGTCGCGACCGGGAGCGGAGCCAAATGAAACTTGACAGGTTTGCCGGCGGTCCGCGCCGTGGCGGTTTGCGGTTTCTCGCCCTGTTGCTGGCGGTATGTGCCCACACACCGGTGGCGGCGCAGGATTACGGCGATACCCCGTACGTGCCGACGCCGCAGAACGTCGTCGACAAGATGCTGGAAGTCGCCAAAGTCGGGCCGAAAGACTACGTGATCGATCTCGGCTCGGGTGACGGACGCATGGTCATTACCGCCGCGAAGAAATACGGCGCGCGCGGCTTCGGCGTCGATCTCGACAAACAGCTGGTCAGCAAAGCCAATGCGCTTGCCGCCAGGGCCGGCGTGGCCGACCGCGCCAGATTCTACGCCCGCGACCTTTACGAAACCGACGTCAGCCCGGCCACGGTGCTGACCATCTACCTGCTGCCCGAAGTCAATCTGATGGTGCGTCCGAGACTGCTCGCCACGCTCAAGCCCGGCACGCGCATCGTCTCGCACGACTACGACATGGGCGAATGGCCGCCCGATCTCGCGTTGACCATCGAAGCGCCGGGCAAGACGGTGGGACGCGATCGCCGGAGCAAGGTGTTTTTCTGGGTCATGCCGGCCACGGCATCCGGAAAATGGCGCTGGCAACTGCCGCTCGAGGGCAAAACCGTCGCTTTCGAAATGGCGCTCGACCAGATGTTTCAGCGTGTCGAAGGCACGCTGACGGTGGACGGCAGGCAGGTCGCGATCGAGGACGGCAGGCTCGACGGCGTGCGGATTGCCTTTGCGGCCGCGCTCGACGATGTGGCAGGGGCGCCACGCTATCGCTTCACCGGCCGCGTCTCCGGTGACGCCATCGAAGGCGAGGCGCGGGCCGGTGCGGCGCCGGCGCTGGCCTGGAAAGCCGTGCGCATCCAGGCGTGGAAACCGGCGCACGTTTTCCTGCCGCCGCCGCCCCCGCCGGGGGAGTGAGTGAGTATCCGCGCAATCATCGCCGCAGCCGGGACGGCCCTGTGCAGTTTCGCCGCGCAGGCGCAATATCCGTTCGATGTGCCTTATGTGCCGACGCCGCAGGTGGTGGTGGACGAAATGCTGCGGCTCGCCGGCACCGGTGCCGGGGATTACGTGATCGATCTCGGCTCGGGCGACGGCCGCATCCCGATCACCGCGGCCGTGAAATTCGGCGCGCGCGCTCTAGGGATCGATCTCGATTATCACCTGCATATCCAGAGCGAAGAAAGCGCGCGCCAGGCCGGCGTGGCAGACCGCGTCAAATTTCTCAACCAGGATCTCTTCGAGACCGATATCGGCGAGGCGACGGTCGTCACCCTGTACCTGTTGCCACAGGTCAACCGGCGGCTGCGCCCGAAGCTGCTCGATCTCAAACCCGGCACCCGCATCGTGGCGCACGACTTCGATCTCGAAGACTGGAAGCCGGACGAAAAGACGACCATTCGCAAAAACGTTTTCCTGTGGATCGTGCCGGCCAGGGCGGCGGGCCGCTGGCAGGCACGCATCGCGTTGCCCGGCGGCGAGCGCGATTTCGAATTCGAATTCAGGCAGCGTTTCCAGGAAATCGACGGTATCGCCAGAATCGATGGGCAGTTCGCGCAGATGTGGGAAAGCGGATTGCGTGGCGATCGCATCCGCTTCGTCATGGTCGACAGCGCCGATCGCGACAACGAGGCCGGCCTTTATTTCGAAGGCCGCATCCGGGGCAATGTCATGGAAGGCGAAATCCGGCGCGGTGTCGGCAGCGAACGCAAGCTGATCCCGTGGCGCGCGGTGCGGGCCGGATCGTGAGGTGGCCGGGGGAACCTTGCGTCCGGCATCTCGAGCGACGGCGAAAGGGATTCTGACAGGCAGGCCGTGTCCGGAGCGCGCGGCCGAAATTTTCATGCAAACAAAGGAGCGGGAATGGATCTGATGAAACGCTGGGGCGTGTGCGCCTTGATGCTGTCGTTCATGGCGTTGCCGGCAATCGCCCAGGACGGGAAAGGGGATGTCGTCTACGTGCCGACACCGCAGGTCGTGGTCGACGAAATGCTGCGCATGGCGCGAGTCGGCGCCGATGATTTTCTGATCGATCTCGGTTCGGGTGACGGCCGCATCGTGATCACCGCGGCCAAAAAATACAATACGCGCGGTTTCGGCGTCGATCTCGACACTTATCTGCTGCAGCAGGCGCGCGAAGGCGCCCGCCGGGCGGGCGTTGCCGACAAGGCGCAGTTCATCGAGCAGAATCTGTTCGAAACCGATCTTGCGCGCGCCACCGTGATCACCAGCTATCTGCTGCCGGAAATGAACGAGCGGCTGCGGCCCAGGCTGCTCACGCTCAAGCCCGGCACGCGCGTGGTGACCCACGATTACGACATGGGCGAATGGTATCCCGATGAACAGAAGACGCTCGAGGTGCCGGAGAAGCAGGTCGGGGATGCCGGCAAGAGTTATATTTTCTTCTATGTGGTGCCGGCGAAAATCGCCGGCAAATGGGAATCGCTGATCACGCTCGACAACCGCGACGTGATCTACGAATTCGATTTCGACCAGAGCTTCCAGAAAGTGAGCGGGGAGGCGCGGGTCGATGGCAAGCCGGCGCGTCTGCCGCTGTTCAACGTGCGCGGCGACCGGCTGGATTTCGAAGCGGAACTGCCGCGCGGCAACGGTCTGGCGAGGCATCGCTTCCAGGGACGCGTGGCCGGCGACGCGATCGAGGGCACGGTGACGATAGGTGCCCAGAAAGCGCTGCCGTGGAAGGCGCGGCTCAGGGTGCGCGGCGAATTGCGCATCAGCGCGCTCGACGCAGCGGGCGTGCCGCAGTGAGCGCCGGCGCGCCTGCCGCAGCCGCGGGCGAGCCGCGGCCGACGCTGACCGTGCTCGATGCCTGCGCCATGATCGTGGGCATCGTCATCGGCGCCGGCATTTTCAAGGCACCTTCGATCGTCGCCGCCAGCGTTTCGAGCGAACAGGTGTTCATTCTGTTGTGGATCGCAGGCGGTGTCGTTTCCCTGGTCGGCGCGCTGTGCTATGCCGAACTGGGCAGCGCCTACCCGAACGCCGGCGGGGAATATTTCTTTCTGTCGCGTGCTTTCGGCGGCAGGCTGGGTTTTCTTTTCGCCTGGGCGCGCATGAGCGTGGTGCAGACCGGCGCGATCGCCGCCATCGCCTTCGTTTTCGGCGATTATGCAAGCCAGCTCCTGTCGCTGGGCGAGAAAAGCCCGGCGATCTACGCGGCGCTGGTGGTGATCGCCGTCACCGCCCTCAACATCGCCGGCACGCGTCAAAGCAAGCGGCTGCAGAACGCGCTTACCGTGGCGCTGGCGGGTGCGATACTCGCCGTCATCGTCTTCGGGCTCGCCAGCCCCGGCGCGGCGGCAGCCGCAGCCCCGCCCACGGCTTCTTCGGCGCCGCTTTTTTCGCAACTGGCGCTGATCTTCATCCTGCTCACCTATGGCGGGTGGAACGAGGCGGCTTATCTCACCGCCGAAATCCGCGATGCGCGGCGCAACATCGTGCGCGCGCTGGTGCTGGGCATCCTGATCGTGACCGCGCTCTACGTGCTGCTCAATCTTGCCTATCTCAACGTGCTGGGTCTGGACGGCATGAAAGCTTCGAAAGCGGTGGCGGCCGACCTGATGAAAGCGACGCTGGGCGACGCCGGGGCAGTCGTGTTGAGCCTGGTGGTGATCGCGGCCTCGGTTTCCACGCTCAACGCCACGGTGTTCACCGGCGCGCGCACCAATTACGCCGTGGGCCGCGATTATTCGCTGTTCCGGCTGCTTGGCGTGTGGCGGGAGGAGACGAACACGCCGGTCAATGCGCTGTTGTTGCAGGGCGCGGTGGCGCTGGTGCTGGTGCTGCTGGCCTCGATGACGCCGGACGGCTTCGAAACCATGGTCGCCTATACCGCGCCGGCGTTCTGGCTTTTTTTCCTGCTCACCGCCATTTCGCTGTTCGTGCTGCGCCGGCAGGTGCCCGTCAACGCCGAGCACTTCAGGGTGCCGTGGTATCCGCTGACCCCGCTGCTGTTTTGCGCGATGTGCGGCTACATGCTTTATTCGAGCGTGAACTACGCGCTGTCCAAAGACCCGAGCAGCCTCGGCGCGCAGCTCGGCATCGGCGTGCTGGTGCTCGGCGTGCCGCTGGCCATGAAGGCTGGTAAAGAAATAACTAGTTGATTTATAAAAACTTTTATACCAGAGACTTCAGGCCACGAGAAACTTGATCTGGGACGGGTCGAGGCTCACGGCAACGGCGTGACCGGGCAGAAAATCCGGCACGCCGCCCAGGTGTGGCTGGTCGGCGATGATTTCGGCCGCCCCCACTTTTACGCGGTAGCGCACGAATTCGCCGAGAAATTCGCGCCCGCTGACGGTTCCCGAGAGCTGGATTTCGCCGCTGCCGCTGTCCGGCGAGCTGAGTTTGAGGGTATGCGGGCGGAAAGCGATTTCGATCCTGCCTTCGCCGACGGTGCCGGCGCGAGCGGGCAGTCTGAACCTGCCGATGGCGGGCGAAGCGAAAATGCCGTCGCGCACCTCGCCCGGCACCAGGTTGATGGTGCCGACGAAGCTTGCGATGAAGCGGTTTGCCGGGTTGTCGTAGAGTTCCATGGGCGTGCCGACCTGCTGGATCGCGCCTTGGTCGAGCACCGCGACGCGGTCGGAGATCGACAGCGCCTCTTCCTGGTCGTGGGTGACGAAAATGGTGGTGATGCCGAGCTTGCGCTGCAGGGCGAGGATTTCGGAGCGCATGTGTACGCGCAGCTTGGCATCGAGGTTGGAGAGCGGCTCGTCGAGCAGCAGCACCTTGGGTTCGATGGCGACGGTGCGCGCGAGCGCCACGCGCTGCTGCTGGCCGCCGGAGAGCTGGCTCGGGCGGCGTGCGCCGAAATCGCCGAGGCCGACGAGCTCGAGCGCGGCCGCGACCCTGCTGCGGATCTGCTCCCGGGGCAGGCGGCGTTCCTCGAGACCGAAAGCCACGTTCTCCCAGACCGTCATGTGCGGCCACAGCGAATAGTTCTGGAATACCATGCCGAGGTTGCGTTGCCACGGCGGCACCCGCGAGACGTCTTCGCCGCCGATCAGGATCCGGCCCGACTGCGCCTGAGCGAAACCGGCGATCAGCCTGAGCAGGGTCGATTTGCCCGAGCCCGAGGGTCCGAGCAGCGCGAAGAATTCACCCGGCGCCACGGTCACGCTGACATCGCGCAGCACCGCGGTGTTGCCGTAAGCGAGGCTCACGTTGCGGATTTCGACTTCCACTTTCGTCTGCATCGATCCCTCTCATGGAAAAAAACGGTTACAGGCGGGTTTCCAGCTCGGTTGCGCGCGACTTGAGCAGCCGGTGCGACAGATAGGTGCCCAGCGCCACCAGCAGCACGGCGATCACGCCCAGTGCCGCGCCCGGGCCGCGCCCCGCGATGCTTTGCATATAGAGATAAATCCCGTACGACATCGGCGCGTCGTTCTGCGAGGTGACCAGCATGATGGTGGCCGACAGTTCGACCGCTGCAGTCATGAAGCTGGTGACGAAACCGGCGAGGATGCCGCCCGCCATCAGCGGCACCACGATGCGGCGCACGGTGCGGCCCTTGTCCGCGCCGAGGTTCTCGGCCGCCTCTTCCAGCGACACGTGCAGCTGCTGCAGCGCTGCCGTGCACGAACGCAGTGCATAGGGCAGACGCCGCACGGTGTAGGCGAACATGATGATGATCCACGACGAAGTGAGCGCCTCGCCCATGAACGGCAGTTCGATGCCCTTGAAGGTGCGCAGATAACCGATGCCCAGCACCACGCCGGGAATCGCGAGTGCGGCGCTTGCCATGAAGTCGAGCGTCTGGCGAGCAGGCAGCCGGGTGCGCAGGATGAGATAGGCGATGGCGGCGCCGAGCAGCACGTCGAGGGTGGCGGCGAGTCCGCAATAGACCAGCGTATTCCAGATCATGCGCGGCGAATCCTGGAACACGGTGGCGTAATTGGCGAGGGTATAGATTTCCGGCAGCACCGAGTAGCTCCATACGCGCGTGACGGAAAGCAGCAGGATGCCAATGTGCGGCGAGAGCACGAGCAGCAGCACCACGATGATCCAGCCGTAGGCGAACACGCTTTGCAGCGGGCTCAGACGGCGTTTGGCGAGCGTCGAGCCGCCGCGCTGCAGCGTCGCGTATTCGCGGTTTTTCAGCACCCGCGCCGAAAGCCACAGCGCGAACAGCGAAAAGGCGACCATCAGCACGCTGATCACGTAGCCGATGGGGTCCTCGATGCCGATCGAGGTGATCCTGAGATAGGCCTGTGGCGCGAGCATGTTGGTGACATTGAGCACCAGCGGTGTGCCGAGATCGTCGAAGACCTTGATGAACACCAGCGAAGCGCCGGCGACGAAACCGGGCATGGCGAGCGGGAAAACGATGCGGCGGAACAGGCGCAAGCCGCTGGCGCCGAGGTTCTGTGCCGACTCTTCCATCGCGCTGTCGATGTTGGACAGCGCCACCGTGAGGTTGAGCAGGATGAATGGAAAGTAATGCAGCGCCTCGACGAAAATCACGCCGTTCAGCCCTTCCATGATCGGCAGGCTGATGCCGAACCATTCCCCGAGTAGCAGGTTGAGCGAGCCGCTGCGGCCGAAGATGAGTTGCATTGCGACCGCGCCGACGAAAGGCGGCATCACCAGCGGCAGCACGCCCAAGGTCTGGATCAGCAGCGCGCCGCGAAAGCGGAAGCGCACCGTGAAATAGGCGAGCGGCAGCGCGATCAGCGCGGCGAACACCACCGACAGCAGCGCCACGAACAGGCTGTTGTAGAACGATTCGCGCATCAGCGACAGGTGGAAAAACGACTGGAAATGCGCGAGCGTCAGGCCGCCGCTGGGGCTGGTGAAGGCGACATAGATCACCGTGGCCACCGGCACGATCAGGAAAACGAGCAGAAACAGCGCGATCAGCAGCGCGACCGCGGCCTGGGCGAAAGTGAAGCGCGCGCCGCCTGTCATCCGCGCATCGCGCGGCCCGCTGCCGCCATTGTGGTGAACAGAGTGAATGGATTCATGCCGGCTGGCTGCCTCCGCTTTGCACCGCGCGCGTCATGGCGCGGCGGATGTGGCGCACGCCGAGGGCGACCAGCACGGCGATGACCGGAATCGACGCGCCGACCACCAGGTCGTAATCGAGAGGCGCGCCGAGGCTTTTCAACGCCTTGGCGAGGTAGCCGATGAGCCCGACGGCGTAATAGGTGATGGCCGCCACCGACAGGCCTTCGACGGTTTGTTGCAGGCGCAGCTGCAGCTGGGCGCGGCGATTCATCTGCGCCAGCACCTGCAGGTTCTGCTGCTCGCGTTCGATGTCCACGCGCGTGCGCAGCAGGTCGCTCGAACGCGCGATGCGTGCCGACAATTCATCCTGGCGCTTGGCCACCGATTCGCAGGTATTCATCGCGGGCGCGAGGCGCCGTTCCATGAATTCACCTATGGTCTGCAGCCCGGGAATGCGCTCCTCGCGCAGTTCGCGGATGCGGTTGCGCGTGAGCTCGTAGTAGGCGCGCGCCGCGCCGAAACGGTACTTGCTCGCCGACACCGAACTTTCCACCGCGGCGGCGAGCCGTGTCAGCTCGTTGAGCAGTTGCGGTTCGTCCTCGGTGGCGGCGTTGACCATGCGCCCGGTGAGCGCGGAGAGCGTGCGCTCGGCGGCAGTGATGTCGCTGCCGACGCGGCGCGCCACCGGGAAAGCGAGCAGGGCCATCATGCGGTAGGTCTCGATTTCGGCGAGCCTTTGCACCACGCGACCCGCCTGGTAGCGACCGAGCCCGCGATCGAGCAGCAGCATGCGGCTCATGCGGTCGGGGTGAATGCGAAAATCGGTGAAGGCGTAGGCCCTGCCGGCGGCGACCGCCGCGCCGACGATGGGGTTGCCGGCGAAGTTCTGCGCGATTTCCCATACCGCCGGCAACTGCTCGGGGGCGGGCACGATTGCGATCTGCAGCGCGACGATGGTCTCGCCAGGCAGTGTCGCGCGCCATTGCGCGGGCAGCGCATCGAATGCACTGCCCGCGAACGGCATCGCATGGTCGCCGCGCTGGAAAAAGGTGTAGCTCGTGAATTCGCTGTGACGTTCCCACTTGAGGCGGAAGGCGCCGAAATCGGCCATCACGTGCGGCTTGTCGAGTGGTGGCAGCGGCCTGCCCAGGTGTTCGAAAAGGCGGCCAAGCGCTGCGGCCGAGGCGGCGCCGCCGTCGTCCGAAAACAGCGCCAGGAACGCGACACGCTCGGGCGCCTCGATTTGCGCATAGGGCCGCGCATGGACTTCCTCGTTGAGGGCGAGGCGCTGCGGATGGTCGGCGGGAATGGTCATCGCGGGCCCGCTATTTCGCCAGCGCTGCGGCCTGGCCGGCGAGCTCGACCGCGCGTGCGTAATTCCGGCGCGCGGTGCTGTTCCAGTATTCCTCGAGCGCCGTCACCTGCTTGGTTTTTTGCGCATCGCGCTTGGTATTGCGATAGAGCGCCAGAAATTCCTTGTCGCGCGATTTTTCGGCCGAGACCACCGGCGTATAGGCGAGATCGCGCGCTTCGGCGAGCAGTTGTTGCGCCTGGGCGTTGGGTTTGCCGGCGAGTTTCGCTGCCGCCTCGTTGATCGCCCTGGTCGCCGCCACCAGTTCCTTGTGACGGAAAGTGATGGTGTGATCGAAGATCGAGCTCACCAGATAGTAGCGCGATTCCGACAGTTCGGAATCGAAGTTGACCTTGGGCTTGATCGATCCGGTGAAGGGATTGGGGAAGCCTTTGGGCGCCTTGGCATAGACGCTCGGCAGCACCGGCAGGCGGCTGATCTTGGGATCGAACAGCACTTCCTGGCCTTCGGGCGAGAGCGTGAAGGCGATGAATTTCTTGCCGGCTTCGGCGTTTTTCGCACCCGCGACGAGACCGATGTTGGCGGGCACGATTGCCGTCATCGAGGGGTAGACGAAACCTGCCGGAAAACCCGAGGCGATCGCCGCCAGCCCGAAGAAGTCGATGACCAGCCCCAGCCCGAACTGGCCGTTGTTGACGCCGTCGGGCACGCCGAAGCTTCTCTCGGTGATGGCGGCGCAGTTGCCGGCGATCTGCAACAGCTGGCGCCAGCCTTTGTCCCAGCCTTCGCCCTGCAGGATGGTTTCCACCGTGAGGTGCGTGGTGCCGGAGCGCGAAGGCGAGGAAATCGCGACGTGGCCGAAATAGACCGGTTTCGCGAGATCGGCCCACTCCCTGGGTTCGGGAAGCTTGTGGGCCTTGAGATAGCGCGTGTTCCACATGATGCCGTAGCCGGCGAGCGCCTGGCCCAGGTAATAGCCGTTGGGGTCGTTGATCGGGTAATTGCCGATTTTCTTCGGCACCGCGGGATTCGCGAGCTCGGGTATTCTGGCCAGCAGTTTTTCCTTGGCCAGCACTTCGAATGCGTCCGGCGCCGAGACCCAGAACACGTCGGGCTTGTTGCCGGCGGGGGCTTCGCGGATGTAGGCCACGCCCGCCGGCGTGGGCTTGTTGAGGATTTCCACCTTGGTGCCGGGATTTTTCGCCTCGAACGCTTTCTTGAATGCTTCGGTGAGTTCCTTGGGGAAGGAGGTGACGATGACGACTTGCTGCTGGGCTGCCGCCGGCATGGCGGCACCGAGCGCGAGCGCGGCGCCCAGCAGGGTGGAAACAAAAAGGCTGAACGGTTTCATTTTGGGGTCTCCTCGGCGATAAAATCCATGGGCATGATGCGAGATGCGGCTACGACGGCTCCGATTTTAATAAAATTCTTGAAATTCCACGCAATCGCGCCGCGGGCGGCGCGGCACTTGAATTCTACCGTTGCCTGCCCCATATGGGGAAATCGGCAATCCGGGAGGAAAAATGAGCGATACCAGTACCAAGGAAACCCTGGGCTTCCAGGCCGAAGTCAAACAGCTGCTCAATCTGATGATCCACTCCTTGTACAGCAACAAGGAGATCGCGTTGCGGGAGCTCGTTTCGAACGCGTCCGATGCCTGCGACAAGCTGCGCTTCGAGGCGCTCACCGACGCGGCGCTTTATGAAAACGACCCCGATCTCAGAATCCGCCTCAGCTACGATCCCGAGGCGCGCACCATCACCGTCGCCGACAACGGCATCGGCATGTCGCGCCAGGAAGTGATCGAGCACATCGGCACCATCGCCAAGTCCGGCACGCGTGAATTCTTCCAGAAGCTCACTGGCGACCAGGCGAAGGACGCGCACCTGATCGGCCAGTTCGGCGTCGGTTTCTATTCGGCTTTCATCATTGCCGACAAGGTGACGCTCGTCACGCGCCGCGCCGGCCTCACCGCCGAGCACGGGGTGCGCTGGGAATCCGACGGCAGCGGCGAATACACCATCGAGACGGTGGCAAAGGCGGCGCGCGGCACCGAAGTCACGCTGCATCTGCGCGCGGGTGAAGACGAACTGCTCAACGGCTACAGGCTGCGCTCCATCATCCGCAAGTATTCGGATCACATCACGCTGCCGATCGTGATGAAAAAAGAGGAATGGGACAAGGATTCCGGCAAGAACCGGCTCACCGACGAGGAGGAGACCGTCAACCAGGCGAGCGCGCTGTGGGCGCGGCCCAAGTCGGAGATCACCGAAGAGCAGTACCACGAATTCTACAAGCATGTCGCGCACGACTTCGAGGCCCCGCTTGCGTATTCGCACAACCGCGTCGAAGGCCGCAAGGAATATACCCTGCTGCTCTATATCCCGGCACACGCGCCGTTCGACCTGTGGGACCGCGAGCACCGGCGCGGCATCAAGCTCTACGTGCGGCGCGTGTTCATCATGGACGATGCCGAGCAACTGATGCCCGGCTACCTGCGTTTCGTGCGCGGAGTGATCGATTCCAACGACCTGCCGCTCAACGTCTCGCGCGAAATCCTGCAGGAATCGAAAGACATCGAGGCCATCCGCGCCGCGGCGGTGAAGCGCGTGCTGTCGATGATCGAGGATCTTGCCGAAAACCACAAGGACAAGTTTGCCGTTTTCTGGAAGGAGTTCGGCACGGTGTTCAAGGAAGGCGTCGGCGAGGATCACGCCAACCGCGAACGCATCGCCAGGCTGCTGCGCTTCGCTTCGACCTGCAAGGATACCGAAGAGCAGGACGTTGCGCTCGCCGATTACGTGGCGCGCATGAAACCGGGGCAGGAGAAAATCTATTACGTGACTGCCGACAGCTTTGCCGCGGCGAAGAACAGCCCGCACCTCGAAGTGTTCCGCAAGAAAGGGGTGGAAGTGCTGCTGCTGTGGGAACGCGTCGATGAATGGGTGGTCTCGCACCTCACCGAGTTCGAGGGCAAACCCCTGCAGTCGGTGACGCGCGGCGCGCTCGACCTGGGCAAGCTCGAGGACGAGGCGGAGAAAAAAGAGCAGGAAAAAGAAGCCGGCGAATTCAAGGAGCTGGTCGAGAAAATCAAGAAATCGCTGGGTGAGCGCGTCAAGGACGTGCGGGTGACGCTGCGGCTCACCGAATCGCCGGCGTGCCTGGTGACCGACGAACACGACCTCAACGCCAATCTGCAGCGCCTGCTGAAGGCGGCGGGACAGAAAGTGCCGACATCCAGGCCCATCCTCGAAATCAACCCCCATCACCCGCTGGTGCTGCGGCTCAAGGCCGAAACCGACGACGCGCGCTTCAACGACCTCGCGGCGTTGCTGTTCGATCAGTCGCTGCTCGCCGAAGGTGGCCAGCTCGAAGACCCGGCGGGCTTCGTGAAACGCCTCAACCAGCTGATGCTGGCGCTCGGCAGCTGACCGGAGGAAAGCCCGCCCGCGTCTTCGCGGGCGCCGTCCGGTGCTCGCTCGAGGGCTGCGCTTGCCGGTTTTGCGGGATGGGCGGCGGACCGCGCCCGCTCAGGCGGCGGTTGGTGCCGCGTCGGCGCCGGTTTGTTGCGGCTGCGGTAGCTTTTCCTGCTTTTTCGCCAGCTTGGCTGCGCGCATGAGGATTTTCCTGATTTTCTGTTTCCTGCGCCTCGCCGCCAGCATCTTGGAATGGGTCATGGCGATTTCCGGTCGTGGGATGAAGCGGATCCGATATCAGTTTGCATCGTTTTGGCGGCGCTGACCAGCGGGAGCAGCGGTTTTGTTGTAAGTAATTGTTTTATAGAGTAAAATTTACGACCGGCCGCTTGCCGGCAATTCCGCGGCGCGGCTCCGGGGCCGCCGTGCCGAACCGCAACGGCGGCGGTTTGGCGGCGCGGCCTGTCCAGCGAGTGGCGAATCTGATTTAATTAAAGTCCGCATTCACCGAGGAGGCCAAGATGAGAATCCTGAAACTGTGCGCGCTGGCGCTGTTCACGGGACTGTCTGTGTGCGCCGCTGCGTTTGCGGCGCAAACCTATCCGGCGCGGGCGGTGCGCATCATCGTGCCGTTCCCGCCGGGCGAGGCGGCCGACATCATCGCGCGGCTGATCACGCCGGTCATCTCCGAGCGTCTCGGCCAGCAGTTCGTGGTCGACAACCGGCCCGGCGCGAGCGGCCAGCTCGGGTTGACGCTGCTCAAGCAGGCCACGCCCGACGGTTATACCATCGCGATGGGCCAGGGCGGCAATCTTTCGGTGGCGCCGCACACCTACGCGAAGCTGCCGTACGACGCGCGCAAGGATTTCTCGGGAATCGCGCTCAACGCGACCAATTACCTCGCCGTGGTCGCCCATCCCGGCGTGCCGTTCAGGACGCCGGCGGAAATGATCGCGTGGGCCAAGGCCCATCCCGGAAAACTCTCGCTCGGCACCAACGGCGAAGGCGGCTATCCGCACCTCGCGTTCGAGTATCTGTCGCGCTCGGCGGGGTTCACTTTCCTGCACGTGCCGTACAAGGGCGCATCGCAGATCACGGTGGACGTGCTGGGCGGACAGCTGCATCTGGGCATCGGTTCTTACACCTCGCTTTCGCCGCATGTGCTCTCGGGCAAGCTGCGGTTGATCGGCGTCACCAACAACGTGCGCGTGCCCAACAAGCCCGAGCTGCCGATTTTCGCCGACGTGGTCCCCGGCTACGACATGCGCGGCTGGTTCGGCGTCGTCGCGGCCGCCGCCACGCCGCGCGCCATCATCCGGAAGCTCAACGAGGAAATCAACCGCGCCATGCAGACGCCGGAAGTCAACGCCAAGCTGGTCGACCTCGGGTTGATCGTCGCCAACGAGTCGGCCGAGTGGTTCGACGATTACATGAAGAACGAATACGAGAAATACGGCAAGCTGGTGCGCGATATCGGTCTGCAGCCGAAATGAGCGCCGCGCCTCGCGCCCGCCTTCGCCGGCGGGCGAGGCGGACCTAGGCGGCGTTTTCCCGCGTTGCGGTCTTTTTCTTCGCCCAGTAGTTGGGATCGGCCTTGGAGCGGGCGAGCGCCTCGGGGGTCTCGAAGCCGGGAGCCATGGAGGCGGAGGACAGGCCGGCCAGCACCTGATGGTGGTCGATGTTGAGCAGGCGCAGCCAGCTCTGCTGGCCGAAGGTGAGGCCGATGGCGCAACCCAGTTCCACCAGTTCCGGCTCGCTGAAATGCCGGTGCATGCGCTCCCAGAAAGCGTCGTCGGTTTCGGTGCGCCAGACGATGGCTTCGGCATAGGCGAGCGCGGCTTTCTGGCGCTCGTCGTATTTGGCGGATTTCTCGAAGTTCATCAGATCGTCGACCTGGCTTTCGTCGATGCCCGCGCGCTGGCCCTTGATCGAGCGCTGGTTGCCGCAGAACTCGCATACCACGGCGCGCGAAACATAGATGCGGCACAGTTCCTTGATGGCGTGATCGAGGATGCCGTTTCTGAAAATGTCGTTCCAGGAATTGGCGAAGAACCAGAAGCACGCCGGCACGTGGGCGCGTACGGCGGTGCTCTCGGGCCGCGGCGTGCCTTCGCGCACGCAGCGCTCCATTTCGGCGCGCATTTCGGGGGTCATTTTTTCCAGCGGAACGTAGCTGATGCGTTGCTTGCCTGCCATGATCTGCCTCCTTCGTTGGATAAACGCGGTAAAAAGCAAAAAATTCGTATTCGCCGATGAACGCCGGTTCACGCGGCTGAAATCCTGCGGCCCGGTCATCCGGCATGCGGGTCGTTCCCGAGTTGCGGTCTGACCCGTGTGTGCGTCGAGCGGCATTGTGGTTGTCCGTTCCGGCGCGCACGCTCAAGCCGGCACTTCGTGTCCGGATTCGACGCTAATTATGAGCGTTGCGTAAAAATTTGGTATCCTGCAAAATTCAAACACATTGTTGTGAAAACTTGAATACCAAAACCGGCCTGCTGCCGCTGATGTCGGGTTTTGCCGCCGTGGTGAAGGCGGGCAGCTTCACCCGTGCCGCCGGGCAGCTCGGGCTGTCGAAATCGGTGGTGAGCCGCCACGTCTCGGCGCTGGAAAGGGCGCTCGGCGTGCAGCTGCTCTATCGCTCGACCCACAAGCTGGGGCTGACCGAAGCGGGGGAGCGCTTCTATGCGAGCTGCAAGGATCTGGAACAGGTCGCGGAGCAGGCGCTGGCGGCGGCGAATGCCGCCAGACAGACGCCGAGCGGCCTGTTGCGCGTGACGCTGCCGCAAACGCTGGTGGTGTCGCCGCTGGGGCCGCTCATCGCGCGCTTCCAGCAGACTTATCCCGAAGTGCAGCTCGACGTGCGCGTGACCAGCCTGCAGGTCGATCCGATCGAAGAAGGCTTCGATCTCGCGCTGCGCATCGGCGATCTCGCTGATTCCAGCATGGTTTGCCGCAAGATCCGCGACGTGCGTTTCCAGGCGGTGGCGACACCCGCCTACCTCGAACGTCACGGCACGCCGCGCACGCCGCAGGAACTGCGCGGCCACAACTGTCTGGTGTATTCCGAATTTGCCACGCGCGGGCGCGGCTCGTTCGCGGGCGGCGCGCGCCGCAAGCCGGTGGCGCTCAGCGGCAACCTGAGCACCAATAGCGGCGTGCTGCTGATGCACGCGCTGCTGGCGGGGCAGGGCATCGTCATCGGGCCCGACATCATGTTCGAGCCGCGGGTGAAAAAGCGCGAAGTGCGGGTGATACTCGACGAGCACGCGCCGCCGCCCACCGGGCTCTACGCGGTGTTTCCGCCGGGGCGCTTCGCTTCGGCGGGCCGCAAGGCGTTCGTCGATTTCCTGATCGCCAATCTGCAGCGGCGCTGACGGCGCGAACCAGGGCGAAAAAGCCCGGCATCCCTGAAAAACGCTTGCGGTCAGATGGCGGATGCCGGCCGCGCGCTCGTCGCTTTCGATCCCAGTGCCGGCCGCAGCAGCGTGCACAGTGGCACGGTGAGCAGCACGGCGCCACCGATGACGGCGATGGTGGTATCCACGCCGCGCAGGTCGCCCAGCAGCCCGTAGCCGAGCGGCGCGGCGATGCCGCACGTCGAGCCCAGCGTGTAGAACAGTCCGAAAGCGCGCGGCAGCCGTTGCTGATCGACCAGGTCGCCTATGGTCGCGTAGAGTACGGAGGAGGTGCCCTGCAACACCACGCCGAGCAGCGGCAGCAGCAGGAAAGCCGCGATTCCGGGCAGCGCGAGCGTGAGCAGGATGCCGGCGCCGGTGGCGATTTCGGTGATGACGATGGTGCGCACGATGCCGACGCGCTCGGCGAGAAAGCCGCACGCGAGCTTGCCGGCCATGCCGCCGACCAGGATCAGCGGCACCGCCAGCGCCGCCCAGCCTCCAGGCACGCCTTTGGCAATCAGCAGGAAGGCGATGAAAGTGAGAAAACCGGTGCGCGTGCTGCTGTCGAGGATCTCGATCAGGCACAGCGCGGTAAAGCCGCGCGGGTGGCGTATGCCCCAGCCCGTGGCTTGGGGAGGCTCGCTCGCGTGCGCTGCGGCGGTGTGCGGCGGGCGGGTGTCGGCCGCCAGCGCGAAAATGATTGCGGCAGTGGCGATGCCGACGATGCCGAAACCGACCACCGGCGCCTGCCACGAGATGCCCGCGACCATCAGCAGGCTCACCAGTCCGCCGAAAGCGAACTTGCCGACGTCACCGAAGAAATTATAAGTGCCGAGCGCGGCGCGCCGGCCCGCTGCCGGGTAGGCGTGCGAAATGATGGTGGAACACAGCGGATGCTGCACCGCCGAGCCGCAGCCGGCGCAGAACAATGCAAGCAGGATCATCCAGAAGCCGGAGGCGTGGCCCAGCGCGAGAAAGGCGAAGCCGGCAGCGAGCGTGCCGCAAGCGAGCAGGTTGCGCTCGCCGAAGCGCTCGGCGACGAGGCCGGCCGGAATCTGCAACGCCGCCATCGCGCTGCGATGCGCCGAGCGGATCAGTCCGACTTGCGACAGCGACAGCCCGAAAGTCTGCGCGAGCAGCGGCAGCAGCACGTAAGTGACGTCGGACAGGCCGTCATGGAGGGTGTGGGCGGCACAGCAGATCGCCAGCGTGCGCCTGGATTTTCTGTCGGACAAGGTCTGCCGGATGGAGATGCGTTGCGATGATCATAGCAGAACCGCCGGCAGCGCCGCGCAACATGTAAAATGCCGTTCTTTTTCTTGCCCTGCATCTGGAGCCGGACATGAATATCGTCATCTATGTTTTCTCGGGCCTGTTTCTGATTCTCACCGCCGGACTGCTTTTTGCGGCGTGGCATACGCAGCATGGCGGCCTGCTGCTGATGGCGATCGTCTACGGTGTCGCGGCCGGACTCGCGCTCGCCCTGATGCAGTGGTGGCCGCTTGCCGCGGGGCTCGCGCTGGCATGGGCGATGAAAATGCTGGGCCTCGCGCCGGCAGCCGGCGCGGCGCAAGGCGGCGACCGGTCGAAGAGGCCGTGATTCATCGGGGGCAAGCCCCGAATGATTCATCGGGGGCAAGCCCCCTCCCACAAGGAAAGCGCAAGGTGAAGGGCGGAGGGTGAAGGGTGAAAGACGGAGGGTAACCCCGCTTGCTCATCACCAATTCTGGTGGGAGCCGGCTTGCCGGCGATTTCCACTCACCGCTTTTCATCACCCCTCACAAATCCCGGTGGAAGCCGGCTTGCCGGCGATCCCTGCTCACCGCTTCCCATCGCCCATCACAGATCCCGGTGGGAGCCGGCTTGCCGGCGATCCCTGCTCATTGCTCGCTCCTCACTCATCACCCTTGCCATAACCGCCGCCGCCCGGCGTTTCGATCACGAACACGTCGCCGGGCTGCATGGCGATGCGGTCGCAGGCCCCGAGCTCGACGATTTCGCCACTGGCGCGCTGCACGTAGTTGCGCCCGACCGCGCCCGGCGCGCCGCCCGCCATGCCGTGAGGCGCGATGCGGCGGTGGCCGGAGAGGATCGCCGCGGTCATGGTTTCGAGGAAACGCATGCGGCGCACCGCGCCGTCGCCGCCGCGCCATTTCCCTTTTCCGCCGCTGCCGCGGCGGATCGAGAATTCCTCGAGCAGCACCGGATAGCGCCATTCCAGCACTTCGGGATCGGTGAGACGCGAATTGGTCATGTGGGTCTGCACGCAATCAGTGCCGTCGAAGCCCTGCGGCGTGCCGCTGCCGCTCCTCAGAATTCCCGCGCCCGAGCCGCCGGCGATGGTTTCGTAGTACTGATGACGCTCGTTGCCGAAAGTGAAGTTGTTCATCGTGCCCTGCGAGGCGGCCATCACGCCGAGCGCGCCGTAGAGCGCGTCGGTCACGCATTGCGAGGTTTCGACGTTGCCGGCGACCACCGCCGCCGGATGGCGGGGATTCAGCATCGAGCCCTCGGGGACGATCACCTTGAGCGGCTTGAGGCAGCCCGCGTTGAGCGGGATGTCATCGTCGACCAGCGTGCGGAACACATAGAGCACCGCAGCCATGGTGACCGCCATGGGCGCATTGAAATTGTTGTCGAGCTGTTTCGAAGTGCCAGTGAAATCGATCTCGGCGCTGCGTGCGGCTTTGTTGATGCGTATCGCCACCTTGATCGTTGCGCCATTGTCCATCTCATGGCTGAACGCGCCGTCTTGGAGCACGCCGATCACGCGCCGCACCGCTTCCTCGGCATGGTCCTGCACGTGTCGCATGTAGGCGTGTACCACGTCGAGCCCGAAATGCCCGACCATGCGCTGCAATTCGGTTGCGCCTTTGTGGTTGGCGGCGATCATCGCCCGCAGGTCGGCGAGGTTCTGCTCGACGTTGCGCGCCGGATGACGCGCTTCGGCGAACAGCGCTCGCGTTTCCTGCTCGCGGAAGCGGCCATCCGTGGCGAGCAGGAAGTTGTCGATCAGCACGCCTTCCTCGTCGATGTGGCGGCTCGCGGGCGGCATCGAGCCCGGCGTGACGCCGCCGATGTCGGCGTGATGGCCGCGCGCGCCGACATAGAAAAGAATGCCTTGTCCGGCCTCGCCGAACACCGGTGTGATCACCGTGATGTCGGGCAGATGGGTGCCGCCATGATAGGGATCGTTGAGCATGTAGACGTCGCCGGCGCGCATGCGGCCGGCATTGCGGTCGATCACGGTCTTGACGCTCTCGCCCATCGAGCCCAGGTGCACCGGCATGTGCGGTGCGTTGGCGATGAGGTTGCCGTGCGCGTCGAACAGCGCGCACGAAAAATCGAGGCGCTCCTTGATGTTGATCGAATACGCGGTGTTGGCGAGCGTGACGCCCATCTGCTCGGCGATCGCCATGAACAGGTTGTTGAAGATTTCGAGCATCACCGGGTCGGCTTGCGTGCCGACGGCCACGCGCTGCGGGCGCGGCGTGTTGCGCGTGAGCACGAGGTGGTTCAATGCCGTCACCTGCGCCTGCCACTGCAGTTCGACGATGGTGGTGGCGTTGGTCTCGGCGATGATCGCGGGGCCGGCGATGACGTCGCCCGCGTGCA
>JBKBXX010000069.1:0-18625 GCA_046313915.1 Burkholderiales bacterium
GAGTTTCCTGGCTATCGGGGGGAAGGGGATCCGCCAGCCGCTGGTTCTAGCGATTGATCAGTCCCTGCGCGGTCATGATCCGGCGCAGCAGGAAAAAACGCGCTTCCGCATCCTGTAGTTCGAGCAGCTGCTGCTTTACGGTCTCATCGACGGGAAGTATCTCGGCCAGGCGGTAGGCGACCCACGCCGGATCGTCGAGCTCGAGCGGGGCGGGAAATTTTTCGGCGCCGACTTTGTCGATGACGCGTTCGAGCACTTCGCGGCAGACTTCATCCACTTCCGTTGCGCCGCCTTCGGGCGGCAGCAGTTCGATGTGCGCCGAGATCAGGCCGCTCGCGCCAACGGTGGTTTCGACGATGCGGAAACGCTCGCCGCCGCGCACGATGAGATGGAACAGTCCCAGGTGCGGCATGTCCCATTCGGTTATCGTTGCCGTGCAGCCGACCGCGTCGGGCAGCGCCGGCGCGCCGGCTTCGCTGCCTTCCCGGATATGGCAGACGCCGAACGGCTGGTTGTCGCGCAGGCAGATCTTGGTCATGTCGAGGTAGCGCTGCTCGAAAATCCGCAGCGGCAACAGCCCGCCGGGGAACAGCACCGTGTGCAGGGGGAAGATGGGGATTTCTCGCAAGTGCGGGCCTGATGTAGTGAGGGATGAAGGGATTTTGCCGTCGTCAGCGATTCACGATTTGCGATACGCCATTGATGGCTTCAAGCGAGTTCGCGGTGCCGGACCAGCACCTGGGTGTGCGGACGGAAGTGATGGGCGAGCGTTTCGACGAAATAAACCGAGCGGTGCCGGCCGCCGGTGCAGCCGATCGCCACCGTGAGATAGCTGCGGTTGTCGCGGGCGAAGCACGGCAGCCAGTCTTCGAGGTAGCGGCGTATGTCGTCGAGCATTTTGCGGCTGTCGGCATTGGCGCGCAGAAAATCGATGACCGGCTGGTCCTTGCCGGTCAACGGCTGGAGCAGCGGATCGTAGTGCGGGTTGGGCAGGCAGCGCACATCGAACACCAGATCGGCGTCGAGCGGGATGCCGTGCTTGAAGCCGAACGACTGGAACAGCAGCGTCAGCCCGCCCTGGCCGAGGCCGACGAAATCCTTGACCCAGCTGCGCAGCGCGTTGGGGCTCAAATCGCTGGTGTCGATGTGGTGTGCCAGGGCGGCGATTTCGCCCAGCAGCTCGCGTTCGCGGGTGATGCATTCGGGCAACGTGAGATCGCCTTCGCTCAGCGGATGGCGCCGGCGCGTTTCCGAGAAGCGCTTGATCAGCGTTTCGGTTTTGGCTTCGAGGAACAGGATCTCGATGCCGATGCCGGCGCTTGCGAGCTCCGCAAGGTGTCGCGGCAGTTCGGCGAGCGCGGCGCCGCTGCGCACATCGCTGCTGAGCGCGACCCGCTGATAGCCGGCGCTGCCGAGAAAGGCCACCAGTTCCGGCAGCAGTTTTGCCGGCAGGTTGTCGACGCAGTAAAAACCGCTGTCCTCGAGCACGTTGAGGGCCACGCTTTTTCCCGAACCCGACAGGCCGGTGACGAGGATGAGCTGCATGCGTTGGAGTGAGCGATAAGCGGATGGATGGCGGGTGTTTATATAATATATTGTTTTTAAACAATATTTTTACGGTTCGTCGCCATTCAGCTGGCGATTCTGGCGCGCGATGAATTCCTGCGTGCTGTCGATGCCGCGCAGCTGCAGCACGTAATTGCGCACCGCGGCTTCGGTCAGGACCGCGAGATTGCGGCCGGCGGCCACCGGAATGGTGACCCTGCGGATGTCCACGCCCATCACGTCCTGGCTGCCGGCGTTGAGGGGCAGGCGATCGAGCGGCGCCTGCTCGGCTCCCGCCGGCCGCTGCAGATGGACGATGAGCTTGAGGTTCTTGCGCGGGCGCAGCGCCGCTTCGCCGAAAATGGTGCGGATATTGAGCACGCCCAGGCCGCGCACTTCGAGAAAATCCCTGAGCAGCAGCGGGCAGCGGCCCTCGATGGTTTCGGGCCCTATCCGGTAGAGCTCGACGATGTCGTCGGCGATGAGCCCGCTGCCGCGGCTGATGAGTTCCAGCGCGAGCTCGCTTTTGCCGACGCCGGAATCGCCGGTGATCAGCACGCCCATGCCGAGCACATCGAGAAAAACGCCGTGGACACTGGTCGATTCGGCCAGCAGTCGCGCCAGGTAGGGGCGCAGCATCCACATGAGTTCCACACTGGGCAGCGGCGTGATGAACAACGGCGTCTGGGTGGATTCGGCCACCCTGAGCAGCGGTTCGGGCGGCTGATCGACGCCGGCGACGATGAAGCAGGCGAGATCGCGGCTGGCGACTTCTTCCAGCGCCCGCAAACAGGCCGCCGGTTCCAGGCTGTCGAGATAAGCGACTTCCGAGCTTCCCAGCACCTGGATCAGGTTGGGATGGATGAAATTGAGATGGCCGATCAGACCCTTGGAGGAATCCTTGGTGAGTTCGCTGTCGAGGCCTTTGGCGCCGGCACGCCCGGCGATCCAGGCGAGTTTCAGCTTGTCGCGGTTGTCCTCAAACAGTCGGGCTATGCTGACCTGAGGCATGAGGCTGCCACTCGCTTATCAGTTGATGCATTTCGGCGGCACTCGCGGCGTTGAGCAGCCGTTCGCGAAACGGTTTGTCGCTGAACATCTGCGCCAGTTCCGAAAGAATCTGCAGATGCAGATCGGTGGCGCGGTCGGGAACCAGCAGCACGAAAATCAGCCTGACGTTCTGGCCGTCGGGCGCGTCGAACGGAATCGGCTGCCGCGTTCTGACGACGGCGCCGACCGCTTCCTTGAGTCCCTTGATGCGTCCGTGAGGAATGGCGACACCCTGGCCCAGTGCGGTCGAGCCCAGCTTCTCGCGGGAGAACAGGCTGTCGAAGACCTGGCTGCGGGCGATGTCGTGGTTGTTTTCAAACAGCAGGCCGATTTGCTCGAATACCCGTTTCTTGCTGGAAACGTCGAGATCGAGCAGGATGTTGGATGGCGGCAGGAGTTTGGCAATTAGGTTCATGATGGGGCCGGATTCCGATGGCTGACGGGCAGAGGGTTCAAAACCGGGGTGCCGCGCGCCGCCCTGCCGTCAGAGATCCTGGTGTTTGACGGGCTCGCCGTCATGGCGATGGCCGAGGTTTTTTTCCTTGTGCTTGACGATGGCGCGGTCGAGCTTGTCGGCCAGGCTGTCGATCGCCGCGTACATGTCACCAGCGATGCTTTCACAGAAAATGTCCTTACCGCGCATCCGGACGCTGGCCTCGACTTTCTGATTCAGCTTTTCGACGGAAATGACGACATTGACGTCGATGACGTGATCGAAATGGTTGGTGATGCGTTGCAGTTTGTTCGCTATGTAATCGCGGATCGCGGGGGTGATCTGGATGTGATGACCGGTCAGATGCAGGTTCATTTCCTCTCCTTGGGCGTTAAAGGGTCTTTCTCAGGTTGACAGGCAAGATCTGCAAGGATTCCCGGTACTTGGCTATGGTGCGCCGGGCGACCACGATGCCCTGCTGGCCGAGAATTTCGGATATCTGGCTGTCGGTAAGGGGTTTGCGCGAATTTTCGGCGCTCACCAGCTGCTTGATCAGCGCGCGGATCGCGGTGCTCGATGCCGCTCCGCCGCTGTCGGTCGTGACATGGCTGCCGAAGAAATATTTGAGCTCGAAAATGCCGCGCGGCGTGTGCATGAATTTCTGGGTGGTGACGCGCGACACGGTCGATTCGTGCAAGTCGAGCGCTTCGGCAATTTCGCGCAGCACCAGCGGACGCATTGCAACCTCGCCGTGCTCGAAAAAATGGCGTTGGCGGTCGACGATGGCCTGGGACACGCGCAGGATGGTGTCGAAACGCTGCCGCACGTTCTTGATCAGCCATTTGGCTTCCTGCAGCTGGCTCGAGAGCTGTTGCGAGTCGGTGTTGCGGCTGCGCCGCAGGATGTCGGCGTAGAGCCGGTTGACCCGCAGCCGCGGCATCGCTTCGGAATTGAGCGCGGCGACCCACGTTCCCTTGACTTTTCTGACGATCACGTCGGGCACGATGTAGCGCGTGTCTTCCGGCGAAAAATCGCGGCCCGGCCGGGGGTTGAGGCCGGTGATCAGCTTTTGTACCGCGCGCAGGGTGCTGTCGTCGCAGTGCAGGATTTTCTTGAGCTTGCCGAAATCGCGCGCCGCCAGCGTGTCGAGATGATTTTTGACGATCGTCAGCGCTTCGGCGCGGCAGGGCGTGCATTCCGGCATGGCGGAGAGCTGCAGCAGGAGGCATTCGCTCAGGCTGCGCGCGCCGACTCCTGTCGGCTCGCAGTTTTGCAGGTATTTGAGTGCGATCTGCAGTTCTTCAGGCTCGACTGCCAGCTCCGGCGGGATCAGGGCGAGCAGCTCGTCCAGATCCTGCGTCAGATAGCCGTCGTCGTTGAGCGAGTCGATGAGCAGCGCGACCAGTTTGCGGTCGCGTTCCGAAAGCTGGGTTTCGGATATTTGCGCGAGCAGATGGTCGCGCAACGACGGCGCCGTGGCCGCAATCTGGGGGAAATCGCCATCCTCATCGTCGCGGGTACCTGCAAACGGCACGTCGTTGGCGGCGCCAAAGTCGGCAGTCTCGGGCCCGACCGCGGCATCGGCGGCGGGTGCGTCATCTGCCCCCGGCGCCGCCTCGGCGGACGCCGGGGGCAGCATTTCCGCAGGCGCGAACGCCACTTCGCCGCTGCCGTCGTCGCGCTCGAGCAGCGGATTTTCCTGCAGCAGGCGTTCGAGCTCCTGGTTGAGCTCGAGCGTCGACAGTTGCAGCAGGCGGATCGATTGCTGCAACTGCGGCGTGAGAGTCAAATGCTGGGATAGCCGAAGTTGTAGGGAGTGCTTCATGCGTATCTGCTGATTTGTGCTGGCTATCGCTGAGTGAGGACCCGCAATGCCGTCACATTCGATTCACGCGCGGGCAAATGGTCTAGAGGCGGAAATGCTCGCCCAGATAAACTTTCCTGACGCTCTCATTATAAACGATTTCTTCGGGTTTGCCGTAAGCGAGGACCGTGCCTTCGTTGATGATATAGGCGCGGTCGCAGATTCCAAGAGTCTCCCTAACATTATGATCGGTAATGACTATGCCGATGCCGCGTTCCCTGAGGTAGCCGATGATTTTCTGGATGTCCAGGACCGCGATGGGGTCGACGCCGGCAAACGGTTCGTCGAGCAGGATGAAACGCGGATCGGTGGCGAGCGCACGCGCGATTTCGACGCGCCGCCGTTCGCCGCCGGAAAGACTGATCGCCGGGTTGTCGCGCAGATGGCTGATGTGCAGCTCGCGCAGCAGGTCGTCGAGCCGGTTGCCGATCTGGTCGGGGTCCTGGTGCTGCAACTCGAGCACGGCGCGGATGTTGTCGGCAACCGACAGCCGGCGGAAAATCGAGGCTTCCTGCGGCAGATAACTCAGGCCCAGCCGCGCGCGGCGGTGTATCGGCATGTGGGTGAGCCTGTGATTGTCGAGGTAGAGTTCGCCGCCGTCGGCGGGCACCAGTCCCACCATCATGTAAAAGCAGGTGGTCTTGCCCGCGCCGTTCGGCCCGAGCAGGCCGATGACTTCGCCGCTGCGCACTTCGAGCGATACGTCCTTGACCACGACGCGGGAACGGTAGCGTTTTTTCAGGCGCTCGGCCCTGAGCTCGCTTTGCCGGGACGCGGGGGCGGCCGCCGACGCGGGCAAGGTCACCGACGGCGTGGCGGCATCGCCGCTCACGGCGAGTCTATTTTCTGCCTGTTCCGAGCTGTTCACGCGGCGCGGCAATCGATTCGGCGGGTTTGAGGGGGACGGGCGGCGCGGCGGCGGGCTGGTCCTTGGATTTGGGCTGCAGCACTGCGCGCACGCGGCCGGAACCGCCGGTCGTCGCGGCTTTGCCGCCGCCGATGACCTGGAAGAATTCGGTGTTGGCATCGTAGGAGATGTAATTACCGCGCACTTCGTCCTGCCCCCGTTTCATCGATGCACGGTTGAACATCTGTACCTTGTCGGCGCGGCCGTCGTATTCGATGCGCTCGGCCCAGCCTTCGATATATTCGTCATGACCTTCGCGTTTTTGCCGGAAATAGGCGAGGTTACCCCACGCCGTGCCGTATTTGAAACCCTCGTTGTCCTGACGCACCTGCATGCGGTCGCCACGGATGACGAGCGTGCCTTGTGTCAATACCACATTGCCCTCGAACGTCGAAATCTGCTTGATGTCGTCGACGGTGACGCGATCGGCCTCGAGGTTGATGGGTTTCTCGCGGTCGGCTTTTTCCGCCCGGGCCGAAGCTCCGCCCAGTGCGAGCACACAACAGCCGCAGATGAGCAGCAGGCGCCCGATTGCGGCCTTGCGGGGAGCGATCGATGCTGCGGCCGGCGCGCTATTTTTTGTGTCGATCATAGGTACCCCTCACTCGGGATTGTAGCCTGAGGATGCGGGTCTCGCCATCCAGTTCCAGTCCGACCGCGTGGACGGTGGTGCGGGCATCGGTGATGATGACCGGCCGGTCGGTTGTGGCAATGTTGCCATCGGGGACGACGTGCAGATAGCTGGTTTGCAGCACGAGTTCGCTTCTGTCGCCATAGGGCGCGCGTCTGACCCGCACATCGTTCCGGAAGTAGATGTCGTTGCCGTCCTTGGAGATCAACGCCTCGCGCGAGGTGATGGTCAGCGGCGGCTTGTCGGGGCCGTAACTCACGAATTCCGGCAGTTGCAGATAAGTGGTGTCGTCGTCCGGATAATGGATCATTTTTTCGGCGAGCAGCGTGCTTTTGATGTTGCCGTCGGCAGCCATGCGCTGCGCCGAAAGCCTGTCGATGATGTAGTCCGGATCGTGTCGTCCCGAGCCGTCGCGCCGCGCCGCCGAAGGCTGCACGGTGTAGTCGAGCCAGTAGGTGAGCGCCGCCAGCACCGCCAGCAGCAGCAGCGGAAACCAGATGGTAAGCCGGTCCTGGATCATCGGGCACGAGGGTGGAGGTTCATTTCAAATAGGGCGCGATCCGGGCCTCGAATGCGCCCTGCGCCTGCATGATGAGTTCACAGACCTCGCGCACGGCGCCGCGGCCGCCATGGGAGCGGCTCACGTAATGTGCGTGGCTTTTCACCACGGCGGGCGCTTCCGGCACCGTCAACGCGAGTCCGCAGCGCCGCATGACCGGCAGGTCGACGACGTCATCGCCCATGTAGGCTGCCGCGGCAGCATCGAGCCCGAGCAGCGACAATATCTGCTGGAATGACGCGAGCTTGTCGGCCATGCCCTGATAAAGCAGATCGATGCCGAGGTTGTGCGCGCGCAGTTCGACACAGCGCGAGATCCTGCTGGTGATGATTGCCAGCCTGACGCCGCTCGCCTGCAGCATTTTCATGCCGTGGCCGTCGCGCACGTTGAATGCCTTGAGCTCTTCGCCGGCAGCGGAGAAGTAGAGGCTGCCGTCGGTCATTACGCCGTCGACATCGAAAATGGCGAGACGGATACGCCGCGCTTTTTCGTACAGCTCCTGCATTTCAGCCGCCGGTCCGGGTCATGGGGTGGGGCTTGCCGGTCATATGACCCTGGCGCGGAACAGATCGTGCATGTTGAGCGCACCGAGCAGCCGCCGTTGCGCATCGACGACCAGCAGCTGGTTGATCTTGTTGCGCTCCATGATCTCGACCGCCTCGACCGCGAGCTTGTCCGGCGATATGGTGCTCGGCTCCCGTTTCATCACTTCGGTTACTTTCGTGTTGCGCATATCGATGTCTTTTTCCAGTGTGCGCCGCAGGTCGCCATCGGTGAAAATGCCGATTACCCGTCCGCTGTCGTCGAGGATGGCGGTCATCCCCATGCGCCCGCGGGACATTTCGAGCATGGCTTCCATCAGAGTCACTGCGTGCGATACGTGCGGCGCATCGTTTCCGGTGCGCATCACGTCGCGCACATGCGTCAGCAACTTTCTGCCAAGCATGCCGCCGGGATGGGAGCGCGCGAATTCGTCGCGCGTGAACCCCTTGGCCCGCATCAGCGCGACGGCCAGCGCGTCACCGAGCGCAAGCGCGGCAGTGGTGCTGGCAGTGGGCGCAAGATTGAGCGGGCATGCCTCTTTTGCAGCACCCGCGTACAGGTGCACGTCGGCTTCACGGGCAAGCGACGATTCGGCGTTGCCGGTCATCGCGATCAGCTTTGCGCCCCAGCGTTTGAGCAGGGGCACGATGGCGAGCAGTTCCGTGCTTTCCCCCGAATTCGAAAGCGCGATGAACACGTCGTCACGCGTGATCATGCCGAGATCGCCATGGCTTGCCTCGGCGGGATGCACGAAATAGGCGGGCGTGCCGGTGCTCGCCATGGTGGAGGCGATTTTGCGCGCCACGTGTCCCGATTTGCCGATGCCGCTGACGATCACGCGCCCACTGGAATCGAGAATCAGCCGCACGGCCCGTACGAAAGGCGGACCGAGGCTGGCGATGAGATCGGTGATTGCCCTCGCCTCGATTTCCAGCACGTCGCGCGCTATGGCAATCGCATCGTGAGCGTCTACGCCTGGATTGGGGTTGTCCATCGCGCCCAAGTATAGCAGAAGTGATACCCGGCCAAGGCCGGCTTCGCGCTTGCAAATCACGGTCGATAAGGCATTATTCGATAAGTCTGCAAAGCCGGAAAACACATGCATGCAACGCTGCAACCAGTGCTGATCCTGCTCGCCGCCGCGGTGCTGGTGGTGGTGGTATTTCGCCTGCTCAGGCTGCCGCCGCTGCTCGGCTATCTGATCGTGGGGGTGGCGATCGGGCCGCACGCGCTGGGGTGGATCAGCGATACCGAGGAGGTGCGCCATCTCGCGGAAATCGGTGTGGTGTTCCTGATGTTCAGCATCGGCCTCGAGTTCAGCCTGCCGAAACTGCTGACGATGCGCCGCATCGTATTCGGACTGGGTGCGGCGCAGGTGGTGCTGACCCTGGGCATCGTGCTTGCGGTCGCGCTGGGACTGGGCATCCCGTGGCAGGCTGGCGTCGTGCTCGGCGGCGCGCTCGCCATGTCTTCGACCGCCATTCTCGCCAAACTGCTGGCCGAACGGCTGGAACTCAATTCGCCGCACGGCCGCCAGATCATGGGCATCCTGCTGTTCCAGGATCTGGCGGTGGTGCCGTTGCTGATCCTGATTCCGGCGTTGACGGTGCCGCCAGAAGATCTGGCGGCGAATCTCGGCTACGCCCTGCTCAAGGCGGCGGCAGTGCTGGCGGTGCTGCTGTTCGTGGGGCAGCGGTTGATGCGCGGCTGGTTTCATCTGGTGGCGAAGCAGAAATCCTCCGAGCTGTTCGTGCTCAACGTGCTGCTGATCACGCTGGGGATCGCTTTCATCACCGAAACTGCCGGACTTTCGCTGGCGCTGGGAGCATTCGTCGCCGGCGTGCTGATTTCCGAAACCGAATATCGCTATCAGGTCGAAGAAGATATCAAGCCGTTTCGCGACGTGCTGCTGGGGCTTTTTTTCGTGACCATAGGCATGCTTCTCGATATGCACGCGGTGGTCGAGAACGGCTGGCCAAGCGTGCTGCTGATCGCGCTGGTGGTGTTAAAGACACTGCTGATTTTCGGCCTGGGCCTGTGGTTCGGCAACGATTCGGGCGTGGCACTGCGCACCGGGCTTGCGCTTGGCGCGTGCGGCGAATTCGGTTTCGTGCTGCTGGCGAGCGCCTACGATATCGGGCTGATCGAGCCGCAGATCCTGCAGCCGGTGCTGGCGGCGATGGTGCTGTCGATGCTGATCGCGCCTTTCATCATCGAACGCAGCGAGCACATCGTGCGGCGCTGGAGCAGCACGGACTGGATGAGCCGGGCGATGCAGTTGCACAACATCGCGGTGCAGTCCATGGCTGCCGACGAGCACGTCGTGGTTTGCGGTTATGGCCGCAGCGGCCAGAACCTGTCCCGCTTGCTGGAACAGGAGCATATTCCGTTCATTGCGCTCGACATCGACCCCCAGCGCATCAGGGAAGCGGCAGCTGCAGGCGAAAGCGTGGTGTTCGGCGACGCCGCGCGGCGCGAGGTGCTGATAGCGGCGGGGCTGATGCGCGCCAAGGCAGTGGTCATCACCTACTCCGATACCGCTTCGGCGCTGAAAATCCTCGCGCACGTGCAGCAATTGCGTCCCGGTCTGCCGGTTGTCGTGCGCACCTTCGACGACAGCGACATCGACCGTCTCAAGGCGGCCGGTGCCGCCGAGGTGGTGGCCGAGATCATGGAAGGCAGCCTGATGCTGGCTTCGACCACACTGATGCTGCTCGGCACGCCCTTGAATCGCGTGTTGCGGCGCATCCGTGAGATGCGATCGCATCGTTATGCGCTGTTCCGTGGTTTCTACCGCGGCATTACCGACGAGGCCGACGAGACCGAGGCGACCCAGCCGCGCCTGCATTCGGTGACAGTGACGCAAGGCGCTGCGGCGATCGGCAAGACGCTGGCCGAGCTCGATCTCGCGAGCCTCAATGTCGAGGTAACCGCGGTGCGCCGGCGCAATGTGCGCACCGTGACACCGGTGCCGGAAACGCGCATCGAGGAAGGCGACGTCGTGGTGCTGCTCGGCGTGGAAGAAGACCTCGCCGCGGCCGAGATGAAGCTGATACAAGGTTGAAACAAAAAAGCCCGCAGGACGCGGGCTTTTCCAATTCCGGGGTTTCGGAATTCAGGCGTGGTGCCTGCCCTAGAACAGGCTCGCGCCGCCGCAGTTGGGGTCTCCGCTATCCACTTTCCAGGCGGCGGGAGTGGGGGTGGTGTTGATGCAGCCGGCGACGGCAGGGGCCGTCGCGCCGCTGTCGAATACCGAAAACTGGAAGGCGCCCTGGTAGGGATAGCCGTCGTCCACCTTGCGGTCGACTTCGGCGATGATTTCCACCGGGACCTGGGTTCCGGTTTTCAGATTGTGTTTCGCCGTCAGCGGTGCGCCCGTCGTGCCGGTGCCGTAGATGCCATCATAGGCGAGTTGCAGGTAGGCGGCATAAGGATTCTTGGCGTTCGAGTCGGCGGTCATGGTCGTTGCGTAAGTATAGGCGCCGTTGATGAAACCCGATTTGGACAGGTGTTCCCACACCAGAATGGTTTCCTTGTCGGTGCCGTTGTCGGCCTCGATACGGCTGTTGCCGTTGCCGTTCTTGGTCGCGCCCGGAACATTGGTCGTGGCTTTGTCGTAATCGCCGGGATAGGCGCGGTAACGGTCCTGGAAGCCGAAAAACGCTGCCTTGATGCCGTCCTGCTGCGAAATCAGGTTGCGCACGCGCGCGCTGGTGATGAGTTCCTGGCCCTTGAGCACGCCGCCCAGCAACAAGCCGATGATGACCAGCACGATCGCGATTTCGATGAGGGTGAAGCCATTTTGCTTGTGCATGGTTTTATCCTTCCATTGCCATGAATTTATAGGTTGGATATCCAAATGCCGCAAAAAACATGCCATAAATTTTTTATGAATGAAATTTTATGATATCGACCGGCAACGCTTGTTCAAATTCAGGTGGAAATTATAACTAATTGTTTTTAAAGTAATTTTATTCGAATACCAATTTCGCTTCGTGCCATTTCAAAAAAGAAATTTCGGAGAAACAGAGACTTGGCTTTAAAAGTGTAATCATTGCCGTCAATTTTTCGACGAAGATGTCGATTTTTCGGCGTTTTTGAGTTTTTCGAGCCGCTCGGTCAGGAAATGGATTTCCCGGGGATCGGTGATTTCGCCGCTTGCCAGCAAACCGCCCAGCAGCACCGTCGCGCTTTCCAGCTCGCCCATGTCTTCGAGGATGAAAATCCGCATCTGCCTGGCCCACCCGGGTGCCGTGTGAGCGTAACGGGCGATGTCTTCGGCATATGCGAGCGCCAGCGCCGGGTCGTGGAGCCGGTGTTTGGCGAGAAGGGCGCAGTGCGCGAGCCAGCGCCAGCGCCGGTCGGGGTCTTGCAGGAATTTGCGGTGGACGAAATCGAACATCAGGCGCTGGTGGGACTCGTCCGGCACCTGGGCGTAGAGCTGCGAAGCCATCATCAGCGGATATTCGGTGGCGGGATCGAGTGCGAGTATGGTTTCCAGCCACGCGAGAACGCGCGGATAATCGAGATCCTTGAAGGGGATGCTGATACCCGGCTGGTTGTCGAAAGCCTGCAGATAGAGAGCAAGCCCTTGCGCCAGCGCGATGGTTTCGCCCAGGCTGACGGTTCTCAGCACCGTGAGCGAAGGCGGCGGATCCAGCGCATCGGCGCGCGCAACGGGACGCGGGAGGCTGGTCTGCCACCCTATCTGCGACACCAGCGCGGCAGCGAACAGTGCCAGCACCGGCCGCGGCACCTGGTTGACCGAACGTTGTCCACCGCGCTTCATTCCGGCTCCGGTGTCGGGATTTTCGGGGAGTTTTTCAAAAATTTTTGCGGTAAAAATCGAACATCGCCGCCGCCGCGAGCAGCGCCATGTAGAGCACGCTTTGCCCCGCCAGCGTGCCGATATCGGCCCATGAGGCCTGGCGGTTGACGAGCCAGGCGGTCTGGGTCCAGCGATCCAGCGCCGGCACGACCAGTGCGAGCCCCTCCACCGTCGCGGCGATGAAGCGGTGCGTGAAGGTCTCGGCGCCGGTCAGCGGATGGGCGCTCATCAGGCGAATCGCTGTCAGCGCCCGCGCCAGCAGGTAAAATGCCATCACGAAGCTCGCCGCCGGCATCAGCTGGCTGAAGGTGACAATACAAAACAGGCTCAAGGCAACCACGATCGCGAGTTCGAAGACGAGCGAGACGCCCCACTGCAAGGCGGCGGTAGGCGCGGCGAGCAAGACGAGCGGGGCCGTGACTGCGGCCGCGATCAGGATGGCGAGCAGCAAAAAGCCCGCGAGCTTGCCGAGGATATAATGCGAGCGTGGCAGATCGAGCGCCAGCACGACGTCGAGCCCCTTGTCGTTGAATTCGCGCGACATGCTGGAAAGCACGTAAAGAGCGGCGATGAATATCGCGGCGAGCCGCATGGCGGCGGCGTAAAAACCGGTTTGCAGGCGGGCACTTTCGGTAACGGCGATTTCCTGCACGAAGAAACTTGCGGCGACGAGCAGCAGGATCGCGGACAATACCAGCCCGGCAAGCCGGGTGCGCGCGGCTTCGAGCAGCGTATAGCGGGCAATGGTCGTGATTCTCGGATCCATGGAACGGTTTTCGCGGCGACAGTTACCGACATGACGGCAAGTATAACCAAAACCGCTTCGGCACCGGCACGCTGCCGCCGCGGACGGGCGAACGGAAAATGAGCACCACGGCAACCGCGGGTCGCCAGCGCTTCGTCGTCACTCATCCGCAATGGTGGCTGGGGTTGATGCTGCTCGCGCTGCACGCGGCGCTGGCATGGGGCATAGACGGCGGCTGGTCGCGCGCGTTTCTGCTGGCACACATCGGGCTGTTCCTGTTGTGGCAGCCGCTGCGACGCGGTGAGCGTGCAGTCGAAGTGCGCCAAGGGTTTCTGGTTGTCGTCGCGGGCCTGCTGCTCGCAGCCTGGAACAGCTGGTGGCTGATGGCGGTGTGGCTCTCGGCGTTGTTCGGCCTGATCGGCGGCAGCGTGCCGGGCATCGCCAACCGCCGCCAGCGCCTGATTTCGACGCTGGCGGCACTTTATCTGCTGTTCATGCTGTTGGTGTGGGTGGTGCCCCAGCTTTTTGCCGAGCCGCTGCTGGAACCTGCCGTGGTGATGCTGGTGCGCTATGGCCTGCCTGCGATTCCGTTCGCCATCCTGCTGATCCGCGTCGGGCACAGCCGCGCCGAAGCGCCGCTGGCGGTCGACCTGTTCTACAGCGTGCTGCTGTTTCTGCTGGTGGTGGTGCTCGTGCTGGGCAGTTTCGTGATCCGACAGCTGAGCCAGGACAGCTATGCGCTTGCCCTGGCGCAGGCGCTGCTCATGATCGCGCTGGTGCTGGTGGCGCTCTCCTGGTTGTGGGGCCCTCACAGCGGTTTTCTCGGCATCGGCCACCTGCTCTCACGCTATCTGATGAGCCTGGGGTTGCCGTTCGAACGCTGGGTGCAGCGGCTGGCCGAACTGGCGGAACAGGAACCGCGACCGCAACGTTTTCTTTCCCAGTCCCTGCAGCACATGCTCGATCTGCCGTGGGTGGCCGGCGTCGTGTGGGAGGCAGGCATCGAGCAGGGGGAATACGGTGTGCGCAGCCGCCATTTTTCGGAAGTTCCGTTTCACAATCTCAAGCTCAGGATTTTCACGCACTGGCCGCTTTCTCCGGCGATGCTGCTGCACCTCAAGTTGCTGACGCAGATGGTGGGGCATTTCTACGAGGCCAAGCAGCGCGAACAGATCCAGCGCCAGAATGCCTATACCCAGGCGATTTACGAAACCGGCGCGCGGCTCACCCACGATGTAAAAAACCTGCTGCAGTCGCTGCGCTCACTGTGCGCCGCGGCGGAAACCAGCGGCGCCGACCAGGCCGCCGCGCTGCAGGCGCTGATGCAGCGTCAGCTGCCGCAGATCACCCAGCGTTTGGGCGCGACCCTCGACAAGCTGCGGGTGCCGCAGAACGTGGATTCGAACGAAGTGGATGCCGCGCTCTGGTGGGAAAGCCTGATGCAGCGCCACGGCGGCCGGGGCATCCGGTTCGATGTCGCTGGGGTGTTGGATGACGTCAGGCTGCCGGCCGAACTGTTCGACAGCGTAGCCGACAATCTGATCGAGAACGCCTTGAACAAGCTCGGTGAAAACAGGGATCTGCAGGTGTGCGTGACTTTTGCCGCGGCGGGTGGCGGCGCGCTGACGGTGTGCGACAGCGGCGCGGCGATCAGCAGAGGCGTCGCCGTCCAGCTGTTCGATTCGCCGGTGCCTTCGCGCACCGGCCTCGGCGTCGGGCTCTACCATGCGGCAAAACAGGCGCAGCGCCTCGGTTACAGGCTTGCGCTCACGGCCAATGAGACGGGCAGGGTGTGTTTCGTGCTGGCGCGCGAGGGCTCGGGAAAACCGGCAGGCCGCGAAACCGGAAGCTCGTGAGATTTTCCGGGTTTTCCCGCCAGCCTCGCGCGTGCGGTCAGGGCAGCTTGCCGGCGGAAACCATGCGGTTCAGCAGGATGTAGCGGGGCAGCCAGATCACGATATCGTCGAATTCCCCTGCAGGCGCCGTGGCCGGGGTGATCACGCGGCTTACCAGGGTGCGGTCGCCGTTGACGTTTTCCAGTTCATCGGCGCTTGCCGGATTGGGGTTGCTCGCGCCGGTGCTGCCGTTGGTTGCGCCGTAGCCGTTTTTTCCGAACGATAGAACAGCAGCCACTGCCGAGCTGGTGAGAGAAGTGCCGCATGCCGCGGCTGCGGGGCATACCCGCACGTTGGGAGCGGTCGTGTTCAGGCCAAAGGAGACGGCGGGCGCGCGGCGTGCATATTCTTCCCTCATGACGTAACCGAATCGATTGCCCCAGATGTCGGCGCTGGCGACTCCCAGCGTCTGCCACGGCAGGTTTCCGGCGGCGATGCTGCTCACAATCGAACTGCACTGTCCGCTGCCGGCGTTTACGTTTTCAAGGCCGTCGTTATCGGTGTCCGGACACGGCAGATAGCCGTAGGCGATCGCGTGTCCGATCAGCGTTTCCTTGATCTCTTCCAGTGTTTTCTGGGTATCGCTGATCTGCTTTTGTTCCACCTGCGTGGCGAGAGGGACCAGAATGCTGCCCAGCAGCAGCGTGACGACGAAAATCGCCACTGCGAGTTCGATGAGGGTGAAGCCGCGGGAATGTTTCATGACAACAGACCTCACGGTGCAACAACGACCAGCTGGTCGTTGCTGGTTGGCGAGCGCACCGGTTTTTCGAATGTCGCGTCGCCGTTTGTGTTCTCGGTGCCTTCCAGACAGTCGCTGGCGTTTGCGCACGGACGGGTTTGGCCGGCAAACCCGCGTCCGGACGCGATCACCAGCGCCTGAATATTGTTGTTCGGTGGCGGTAATCCGTTTACGGTCAGGAACGTGCCCACGTCGCTGCATGCGGGTTTGTTTTTATCCGTGCATTTCTGGGAAACCGCATAGAACATGACGAGATGCCAGTTGTTGCCGAAAAACCAGAGCGGCCAGCTATAACCATTCCAGTCGGGATCACTGGCGTTTTTTCTGCATTTGCTGCTCGGGAAACTCGTGGATTGCGGAATGCGTCCGCTGTAGGTCTTGTCGGTACACTGATAAGCGGAGTCCCCGTAGTCATTGGCGTAAGGAAAAAAGTTGTAGCCGGAATAGGCATAGAAACCCAGCAGGCCGGCGCGCGCCTCGTTCGCTACCCGCTTTTCCACTGCGGGGAAAAACGTGTCGCTGGTGATCAGCAGCAGCTTGTCGTTGAATGTAGCCGAAGGCGGCGCGGTGGCGAAGCTCGTGGTGCCGTTGCCATTGTCGCCGTCGAGATAATTTGCCGCACACCGGCTGCGTGCGATCGTCGTTCCGGTGGTAGGGCACGGCGCGTTGACCGCCGGGTTCCGGTCCTGGCTGCCCAAGGCGCCGCCAGGGGCAAAGACGACGGCGATCACGTTGTTCGCGGCAACAGGCCCCGTTACCGTGTATTCGCCCTGCGTGTCGCTGTTGAGCGGATATGACGGTGGCAGCAGCCGGGTGCTGGTCTTGAACCTGTCCGATACGGCATACCACAGCCGCTCACCCGAGCCGTCGCGCAGGTCGGGCAGACCCAGTGTTTTCCACGGCAAGCGGCCGATGCGCAAGCCGACGCTGTTGCAGTTCGAGTCGGCGATGCCATTATCGTCGATGTCAGGACAGGGCAGGTCGCCCGGGCGCTCGTTAGGACCATTGAACGGCTGGCCCGAAGCAAATGCGATGAGCGCGTCTTTTGCCTGTGCCAGCGCCGCATTGGTGATCTTGTCCCTTTCGATGGCGGAGCCCGTGGGGCCGGCGAGGTTGTAGAATACGGCGCCCAACACGATGCCAAGCAGGACTACCGTTCCCAGCAGAACCTGGCCACGCTGGGTCGAATCGCACCGTGGTGGCTTAGCGGCTGTCCTGGCCATTGCTGTCCGGCTCCTTGCGCATGCTGCGCAAACGTTCCAAGGCGGCCTCGGCCCTGGATTCCAGCGGATCTTTTTTTGTTCCGCTGCCAGTCGAGGTCGTGTTTGACGTGGCCTCGGCTGTTCTTTCTTCGGCGGGCGGAGTCGCGGGGCCGGTCTTGTCCGAAGGCGCCGGTTTGGGGCGGGGTACGGTGACGCGGCGAGCATACGGTTCTTCGATGATGCCCGAGACGATTTCCATGCTCTGTCCGACTTTGAGCTCGACGCGGCGGCCTGTTTGCGGAACGTGGAGCGTGAGCGCGCCGTCGGGGCGCACCCGCGCCACGTCTGCCGTCGTTTGATGATCGTGAACGGCGTGGCTGTTGAGCCACACCGTCGATTTGCCGTCGCTACGGCGGACAACGCCGCCATAGGTCAGTATTTCGGGTAGCGGCGCAGCTTCCTCGAGCCTTGCGCCGGCCGCGAGTGCACGGTTTTTCTGGCTGCGGGCGGCGTCGAGCTGCGTGCGCTGCGCTGGCGTGAAGAAAAGCCGGCCCAGCGGCTCGGCAGCCAATGACGGATTGCTGCACAGGGACAGCGCAGCCAAGGCGCAAAGCAGGGCGGGTCTGGTCACGGGTTTTTCTCCGCGGCGTCGGCCGTTTTGACGGTGATCCACGACAGCTCGCACTCGGCCTGCAGATTGGGCTGAAAGCGGATCGCGCCATCGGTGTTGATGCGCTGCAGGTCGCATTCGTTGAGGGAGAAAATTCCGACCTCCAGTTGCGAAAGGTGGTTGAAAAAACGCATCAGATCTTCTTCGTGCAGCAGCCGGAAACGCAATTTCATCGACGATTGCAGGAGCGCGAGCGACGCGGGATTGGCTTCGGTGGCATGGTGATAAGGCTGTTGCACACCGATCTGGTACTCGATGCCGAACAGATCGGTCCGCTGGTTGGCGAGCCGCAGGCCGTCGAGCCAATTGATGCGCTGCTCATTGCCGACGAAACCGAGTTGCATCAGCCGCTGATAGCGGCCCAGATAGTTCACGATGATTTCCTTCTCGTCGCCCGATCGCTGCAGGCGGCTGCGCGCATCGTTCAATCGCAGCGTCTGCGACCGCAGTTGCTGCTGCGATTGACCGAGCAGAACATGCGAGTAATAAACCGCGCCGATGGCGACGGACACGACACACGCCAGGACCAGCAGCGGAGTGCGCAGCGCTTTGATATCGGTCGCATTCATGTTTTGGGCTTCATCACGATCAGCAGCCTGAAGTCCGCCGTGCCTGATTGTTCCCTGCTGTCGAGCGTGCTGCCCGACAGGGGCAATGTCGAATTGACATTGAGCGGCAGCTTGATCACCTGGACTTTCGCTATCCGTGGATCGCGTGCAAGCCGCCCGGCGAATGCGTTGACGGTCTCGATGGCGGCGCGGTAGTCGCCCTGAAACGGCCGGACTTCGCCTTCTATCATGCCGCTCTGCCGGCGCTGAGGCGCGTTGCTCGCAGAAGATGGAGGCGACTCGACGACGCGTGGTGGCATTGCACCGGCTTGGATTTCTTCTAGCCCGTATTTCCAGCCGAACTGCCTGATCGCAATCGCCGGAGCGGCTTCGAGCGCCTTGCTGACGATTCCCATCATGGTTTCCGGCGTGCGCGAGTTTTCCCTCAGCTTTTGTGCGGCTT
>JBKBXX010000070.1:0-18433 GCA_046313915.1 Burkholderiales bacterium
GCACCCCGCGCCGGCGGTGGCTTCCGGCCGGCTCCCGGGAAATTGTGACCCCGGCCCCGCTACCACCCGGGCCCCCCCCGCCGCGGCGCCCGCGAAGCGGAAGGTTATCCCCCTTGAGACCCTGTGCCATCACCTTGCTCGCGGGCGCGCTGTGCGTGCCGGCCACTCACGCGGTAACGAGCGCCGGCAATTTCCGGCTGACTTTGCTGATCGCCATTGTCGTCGCGGCGGTTTCCGCGGCGATCTCCATGTACCACATGCGCAAAACGGGCCGCAGCGTGCCGTGGTGGGCGCCTCCCCTTGCGTTTGTTCTGGGGACCTTCGCGGCCGAAGGCGTCGCCGTGGCCGGCTATGGCGCGTCTTTCGGCTGGGATGCCGCCAGACTCGGGGCCGGGCTCAGGCTTGCGGGCATCGAGGCCGCCGCGCTTTCGGTCGTCGGTTCGATCAGCGTGGTCATGGCGCAACTGCTCCTCCGCTGGGCAAACGGCGCATCGAAGGCGGCGAAATGAGGCCGGCAGCATGCCGCGCGGCCGGCCGGAGCCGCCGCTTCCCGCCGTGACCGACCCCGCAACGTACGCGCGGTGGTACGACAGCCCGCGCGGCGCATGGATAGGCGGCATTGAAGCGGCGCTGCTCGATGAGCTGGTCGCACCGGGCGCGTACGAATCGGTGCTCGACGTCGGTTGCGGCACCGGCTATTTCACGTCGTATTTCGCGCAGCGCGCCATCGGCCCCGTCGTCGGCCTCGATCCGAATCTCGAGTGGCTCGACTACGCGGCGAGCCACGCACCGCGCCGCATCGCGTGGGTCGCGGGGCGCGGCGAGGCGCTGCCTTTCGCGGCACGCAGCTTCGATGTCACGGTTTCGGTGACCGCGCTGTGCTTCATCGCGGACCAGGAAAAGGCGCTTCGCGAAATCGTGCGCGTTACGCGCCGCCGCATCGTGCTCGGGCTGCTCAACCGCCGCAGCCTGCTGTGGTGGCAAAAAGGGCGCGGCGGCGGCAGCGGCGCCTACCGCGGCGCCCACTGGCACACGGTCGAGGAAGCGCGCGAACTGCTGAGCAAAGCCGCGTTACGCAACGTGCGGCTACGCACGGCGATATTCTTTCCGGGTGGCGGGGCGGCGGCGCGCTGGCTCGAAACCCGGCTGCCGCGGCGGCTGCCGTTCGGCGCTTTTCTCGCGGCGGTCGGAGACATCTGAGCGGCACCGGCGCGGGGTCCGCGCGCCGGTCTCTAAGGCACGACCGGGGTTGCCGGCGGCAGTGCGAGGCCTCGTTCCGCAGCCACCTCGCGCAGCAGGTCGGGGTAGTCGGAAATGATGCCGTCCGCGCCCCACTCGATCATGCGCCGCATGTCGGCGGCGTCGTTGACGGTCCACACCACGACCTCGAGGCCGAGATCGTGGGCTTCCCCGATGTTCTCGGGGGTGACTTCGGCGTAGTAGGGCGACCACACCGCGCCGCCGGCGGCTTTTACCATGCGCGGGATCGAACCGCCGAACTGGCTGACATGGAAAGGCGCGGTCCACGGCGACAGCGGCTGGCCGGCGAGGATGTTGTCCTGCCACGATTGCTGCGCGCTGAGATAAACCGTCGCGATTTCCGGCGCCCGTTCCTGCACGATCGCGAGCGTGCGCCAGTCGAACGATTGAACGGTGGCGCGCGCCGATAAATTATTGTTTTTAATCAATGAGATAATCCTGGACACAAAAACCCGCGGCGACGCGGCGCGTTCGGCGGCGCGCGGCGAGAGTTTGGTTTCGATATTGAAGCGCACGCGGTCGTTGCCCGCGCGCCGTGCCAGCGCGAAAACGTCGGCAAGCCGCGGAATGCGTGCGCCGTCGACGGCCTGTTGGCGGGGAAAGCGCGCCGCGTACGCCGAACCGGGTTTGATGCGGCCGACGTCGTAGCGTTGCAGTTCCTCGTAGGTGAGGTCGGCGATGGCGGGGCCGGGTTGCGTCAGCCACTGGCCGTCGGCGCCGCGCGTGATGTCGGGGTTGAGCTGGGTGTCGTGGCTCACGACGACGACGCCGTCTTTGGTGATCGCGCAATCGAGCTCGAGCGTGGTGACGCCGAGCGCCAGCGCGTGGGCGAACGCCGGCAGCGTGTTCTCGGGCATCAGGCCGCGCGCGCCGCGGTGGCCCTGGATATCGAGGCTGTGGGCTGGAGAGGCGGTCATGATGAGGGCGGCTGCGGCCAAGCATACCGCAAACGCCCGCCGTGCGTGTTTCATGCTGTCGGACGGCCCGGGTTGCACCGACGCGCATGGACCGTGAGCCAGCGTAGCCCGGATGTTGCCGCGGGCAAATGCGGGTCTCGGTGATCGGGCTGCGCCGCTCCCGGATTTCGCCCTGCTTCGTCCAGGCTACCTATTCCCGCAGTCAGATGCCGCCTGCGCCCATCGCCGTGAGGCGCCAGCCGTTCGGCTTTTTGACGAAGCATGCCGTGTGTTCGATCGGGCTGCGGATTTGCTCCTCGGGCACGTAGCCTTCGCCTTCCTTCACCTTGATCTTCACCCAGCGCTGCCGCATTTCGGCCGCCGCGTCGGCCACCTCCCAGTCGCTGACGGCCACCAGATCGTATTCGAGGGTGGCGAGCGTGGCCGAAGCGCTGGAAGGCGCGGCCTTCACCAACACTTCCCGGGTGACGATGACGCCGTAGGCATGGGGATCGAATTTTTCCGGCCACTTGGGCAGCACATAGGGCGCGCACACTTCGACGGGGCCTTTGTCAAGCTTGCGGTAGGCGCTGCCCAGGAACAATGCCGCGGAGAGCTCGCGCCACAACGGCGTGTCTTCGGCGTCGATGTCCCACAGCTTGGCGAATTCCGCGATGCCGCGCGCACCGTCGATGCCGTTGCGCACGTTTCTGTCGACGACACCGAGCACGAATTTGCGGTCTTTTTTGGCGAGCGCATCGAGCAGGCGGTTCCTGAAGTGGGCCCACGACATGTCCGTGGCGGCCTCGTCGACCGGCGGCAGCTTCATTTCCTGCGCAGCGGCGGGCGAGGACAGTGCGGCACACAGGCACGAGACGATCAGGAAACGGTGGAAGCGCATGATTTACTTGCCCTTGAAACTGCCTTGGCGTTTTTCGAAAAAAGCGGCGAGCGCTTCGGCGTGGTCTTCGGTCTTGTGACAGATCGCCTGGAAAGCCGAGCACACCTCGAGATGTTCGCGCAGCGGCTGGCGCTGCGCGAGCTTGAGCAGGCGCTTGGCGTAGCGGAGGGCCTGCGGCGGCTTGGCGGCGATCTGGGCGGCGAGCGCTCTGGCGCGCGCCAGCAGTTCGCCGGGTTCGGTGACTTCGAGCAGGATGCCGAGCTCCTTCGCTTCGGCCGCCTTGACGATGCGGCCGGTGAAAGTGAGTTCGGCGGCACGTTGATAGCCGAGCAGGCGCTGCAGGAACCAGCCGCCGCCGTCGCCGGCGACGATGCCGAGGTTGGCGAAAGTCTCGCCGAATTGCGCGTGGGTCGAACCGATGCGGATGTCGCACATGTTGGCGAGGTCGAAGCCGGCGCCGATCGCCGGGCCGTTGACGGCGGCGATCAGCGGGATTTCGGCGCTCTCGAACGCGAGCGGAATGCGCTGCACGCCGCCGCGATAATTCTGCTCCAGCACGAAAGGCGCGGCTTTGGCGCGCTCGCCCATGGTCTTGATGTTGCCGCCGGCGGAAAACGCGCTGCCCGCGCCGGTCATGATCAGCACCGAGATGCCGGGGTCGGCGCTGGCCCACGCGAGCGCGGCGGGAATGTCGTTGACGAGATCGGTGCTGGTGAGCGCGTTGCGCACGTCGTCGCGCATGAAAGTGAGTATGGCGACGCGGCCCTCGATTTCGAGCGCGGCGTCCTTGAGCGCGGGCAGGGCGGTCATGCGGCAATCCGGGGTCTGTCGGAGAAGAGCGCCTATGTTAAGCGCTCGCCGTGGTGCTTACAACCGGGAAGGCGCGGCGCTAGATGCTCGCGGTGTCGCCGCTCGCTGCGGCCTGGCGCTGCAACTGCTCGATCGCCGCGTCGCGCGAATCCCGCACGCGCTGGCGCGCGATATGCTCGGCCTGCTCGCCGGCGCCGGCGCGGATCGCTTTCACCAGTTCCTGCCAGTGCTGCACCGACTGCCGGCGCCGTTGCGGCGTGGACAGGCCGAGGCGGGAATAGCGCACCGTCTGCAGCGCGAGCGAATCGAGTATGGTCTTGAGGCGGCGGTTGCCCACCACGTGTGTGAGATAGCGGTTGAGCCGCGACACCGTTTCCACATACTCGTCGCCACGCTCGGGGTCGTCCGCCAGCCGTGTCAGCCTGGCGACCTCCGCTTCCAGCACCGGCAGATGGCGCGTGCGGTCGGGGTCTTCGGCGATCAGGCGGTCACGCAAACCGTTCAGCATGGCGCGGATGTCGAAAATCTCGCGTACTTCGTCGATGCTGAGATTGGTGATCTGGGCACCGCGCCGCGGCAAAATGGTGACCAGCCCGTCTTTTTCCAGCAAGCGCAGCGCTTCGCGCACCGGGCCGCGGCTCACCGCGAATTCGTCGGCGATCGCCTGTTCCATGATGCGCTGGCCGGGAGCGTAGAGGCCGCCGACGATGCGCTGCGACAGGCGTGCCGCGATCTGTTCGGGCAGCGATTGCGTGAGCGGCGCGGCGTCGAGCGCACGTTCGAGATCGCCGGCCGTGGCGGTTGGGGTGGCGAGGCTGTTCATGGCGCGCACCATAAGCCCTCCTTGTCAGATTGTCAACAATCTTCTTGACAACAAAATGGGGCGGCTTTAGCATGCTCTCCGTCATCCGCCACCGGCCGTCCCTGACAGGAAAAGGCGCGGCGGCGGTTTCAGCGGCTCACCCGGGAAAATCCGCCGGTTACCGCGCCCACCCGGCGCCACCGCCATTTTTCGGCAAGGAAAGCGACATGGCAAAAATCGAAATCAAATCCGAAATCACCGGTACCGTGTGGCAGGTCAAGGCGCAACCCGGCGACCGCGTCGAAGCGGGCGACGCATTGGTCGTCATCGAGTCGATGAAAATGGAAATCCCGGTGCTGACCGAGGACGGCGGCACGGTGCTGGAAATCCGCGTCAAGGAAAAGGATCCGGTCGCCGAAGGCCAGGTCGTTGCGGTCATCGAGGGATGAATCGCGACCGGGGCGGGCGGCTTTATTTTGTAACAAATTGTTTTTATTCAATATTTATTGTTGGTGAGCACTGACATTCGGTGCCGCCGCGAAAACGGAGCGGGTTCATGGCATTCGAGGCATTGTTGGCGGAATACGAAGCGCGGCGCGCCAAGGCGCTCGCCGGCGGCGGCGCGGAAAAGTACGCCAAGCGCAAGGCGGCAGGCATGTGGAATGCGCGCGAACGCATTGCTTATCTCACGGACGAGGGTTCGTTCATCGAGTCGGGGTTGTTCGGCTCCTCGGGCGTCTATCCCGAACAGGCCGACGAGACCCCGACCGACGGCAAACTCGCCGGCTTTGCCAAAATCAACGGCCGCGACATCTGCCTGGTGGTCAACGATTTCACGGTGAAAGGCGCTTCGACCAGCGCCACCAACAGCAAGAAAATCGCGCACATGAAGCGCACCGCGACCGAGCGCGGCATGCCGCTGGTGCTGATCGGCGAATCGACCGGCGCGCGCCTGCCCGACGCGATGGGCTCGCGCGGCATGGGGCTGCTGCTCGGCAATGACAATACCCAGTTCCGCCGCACGCGTGAAATCCCGATGGCGGCGGCGGCTTTCGGGCCCTCGTTCGGTTCCTCGACCTGGCTCATGTGCCAGTCGGATTTCGCGGTGATGCAGAAAGGCGCGACGATGGCGGTATCCAGCCCGCGGCTGGTGTCGATGGCGCTGGGCGAGAAAGTCGATGCCGAAGACCTCGGCGGCTGGCGCCTGCACGCCGAAATCACCGGGCTGGCCGACCAGGTGGTGGACCGGGAGGAAGAGGCCTTGGACGCCATCAAGAAATTCCTGTCGTACCTGCCCAGCCACCACATGGAAGCGCCGCCGGATGCGCCGGTGCCCGCCGGCTCGGGCGCCGAGATGGACAAGGTGTTCGACCTGCTGCCCGAGAGTCGCACCCAGGTCTACGACATGAAGCGCATCATCAGATGCATCGTCGACAAGGACACGCTGTTCGAAATGAAGCCGCGCTTCGGCAAAAGTGCGGTCACCGCGCTCGCGCGTCTCGGCGGCAAGTCGGTGGGCATCGTCGCCAACAATCCGCTGCATCGCGGCGGCGCGCTCGACGCCGACGCCTGCCGCAAGATCGTCGACTTCCTGGTGCTGTGCGACTCCTTCAACGTGCCCATCGTCATGCTGGTCGACACGCCGGGATTCCAGATCGGCACCGAGGCCGAGAAGGCGGGCGCGCCGGGCAAGATCATGAATTTCATGAACGCGGTGACGCTGCTCACCGTGCCGCGTCTCTCGGTGATCGTGAGGAAGAGCTACGGCCGCGCCTACGTCTGCATGGGCGGCGGCCGCCATTCCGACGAGGTGGCGGCGTGGCCTACCGCCGAGGTGAGTTTCATGAGTCCCGAGTTCGCGACCCGCATCGTGCACGGCGTGGGCCCGGGCGAGCCCGGTTTCGAGCAGGCTTTCGCCGATATCTGCAAGGATTCGGACGTGTGGGGACTCGCGGCGGTGTATGCCGCGCAGGCGGTGATCCGGCCGCACGAGACGCGCGACTACCTGATCCGCATGCTCGATGTCTACCGGCTGCGCATCACCAAAGGCGTCGGACAGCACCTGATGCGCACCTGGCCGACTTCCTATTAGTAAAGAATAATCAGTGGTGAGCGACTGCCAGGCCGAGGTTGCCTCCCGTCATCCATCCACATCACTCATCACGGATCGTCCGACCATCATGTTTGATAAAGTTGTCGTGGCCAATCGCGGCGCCGTCGCGGCGCGCGTGCTGCGCGCGCTCGATGCGATGGGAATCAGGTCGGCGGCGGTGTATTCCGAAGCCGATTACGGCGCGCCTTATCTCGAAATGGCGAGCGAAACCCACGCCATCGGTCCGGCGCCGGCGCGCGACAGCTATCTGAACCAGGACGCGCTGCTCGACGTCGTGCGCAGAGCGGGCGCCGACGGCGTGCACCCCGGTTACGGCTTTTTATCGGAGAATGCGCAGTTCGCGCAGAAAATCGCCGACCTCGGCGTGCGCTTCATCGGGCCGTCGCCGAAATGGATAGACGCCATGGGCCACAAGACGCGGGCGCGTGAGCTCGCCGCGCAATATGGCATGCCGATGTCGCAGGGCTCGGGCGTGCTGCCAATGGATGGCGACGCCATACTCGCCGCAGCGCGCGCGATCGGCTTTCCGCTGCTGGTGAAGCCGGCGGGCGGCGGCGGCGGCATCGGCATGCTGCCGGCGAAAGACTCGACGGAGCTGCTGTCCGTGGTCGAGCGCGCGCGTTCGATGGCGGGCCGCGGCTTCGGCAACACCGAAGTCTATCTCGAGCGGTTGATCGAACGCCCGCGCCATGTCGAATTCCAGGTGCTGGGCGACGCGCACGGCAACGCCGCGCATCTGTTCGAACGCGACTGCTCGACCCAGAGGCGCAACCAGAAAGTGATCGAAGAGGCGCCGGCGCCGGCGCTCGCGCGCGACAAGGTCGACGCCATGGCCGGGCGCATCGCCACCATCATGCGGCAGATGGGCTACGACAACATCGGCACGGTGGAAATGCTGCTGGGCGCCGACGGCGAATTCAATTTCCTCGAAATGAACACGCGGTTGCAGGTCGAGCACGGCGTCACCGAGGAAGTCACCGGCATCGATCTGGTGCAGGCGCAGATCCGTTCCGCAGCCGGTGACAGGCTCGCCGCGATCCTGCCGCAGAAAATCGAAGTGCGGGGTCACGCGATCGAGGCGCGCGTCTATGCCGAGGATCCGAAAACCTTTTTTCCTTCACCCGGCAAGCTCACGGTGTTCCGTCCGCCGCAGGATGCGCAGGTGCGCGTGGAGACCGGCTATGCCGAAGGCCGCGAGCTCACGCCGCACTACGATCCGCTGATCGCCAAGGTCATCGTGCGCGCCGACACGCGCGAAGCCGCGATAGCCAACCTGATTTATGCGCTGGCGCAGTTCGAGATCCAGGGCGTGAAAAACAACATCCCGGCGCTGCTCGCCATCCTGCGCTCGGCGCCGTTCCGCGAAGGCCGGATGCACACCGGGCTGATTCCCGAAGTGCTGGGGGAAAAATGAACATCGTTGCCGAAGCCAGAAAACGCAAACGCGGCGCGCTCGACGAACTCGCGGCCAAAACCCTGCTCGCGCAGTATGGCGTGGCGGTGCCGAGATCGGTGAAGGTCGCCGATGCCGGCGAAGCGGCAGCGAAAGCCGCGGCGCTCGACTTTCCGGTGGTGGTGAAAGTGATGTCGCCCGACATCCTGCATAAAAGCGATGCCGGCGGCGTGAAGACAGGGATCGGCAGCGCAGCGGAGGCCGCGGACGCTATCCGCGCCATGCTGCGCGAGCCGGCGATCGCCGCCGCGCGGCTCGATGGCTTTCTCATCGAGGAGATGGCGCCCGCCGGACAGGAAATGGTGGTGGGCGGGTTGCGTGATCCGCAGTTCGGGCCGCTGGTGATGGTGGGGGTGGGCGGCATTTTCGTCGAAGTGCTGGCCGACGTGTCGTTCCGCATCTGCCCCATCACCCGCCTCGATGCCGCGGAAATGCTCGACGAGCTGAAAGGCGCGGCCCTTCTCGGGGGCGTGCGCGGCCGCAAACCGGTGGCGCGGGAGGCGATCGTCGACGTGCTGCTCAAAATCGGGGGCGAAAACGGGCTGCTCATGGCGCACGCCGCCGATCTCAAGGAAATCGATATCAATCCGCTGATCGTTTCCGGGTCCGGCGCGGTGGCGGCCGACGCGCGCTTCATCCTCACCTGATGCGACCAAGGCCGGACGGGAAAATGAATTCCAGCGTGCTAGAGCGGTTCATGCCGTTGTTCGCGCCGCAGACCGTCGCGGTGGTCGGTGCTTCGACCAAAGGCGGCACGCTGCCCAATGTCTTCATCCGCCGCATCCGCGAATTCGGTTTCGGCGGCGAGATCTATCCCATTCACCCCACGGCGGAGGAAATCGACGGCCTCAGGGCGTACAAGAGCCTTGCCGGGACGCCGCGACCGGTGGATTACGCCTATATCGCGATCGCCGCGGCGCAGATCCCCGCCCTGCTTGCCGCGGCCAACGGGCGCGTGCGCTTCGCGCAGGTGATTTCCAGCGGCTTCGGCGAAATCGACGAAGGCAAAGGGTTGCAGCAGGAGCTTGCCGCTGCCGCGCGCGCCGGCGGCATGCGCCTGATCGGTCCCAACTGCCTCGGGCTTTACACGCCGCGCGGACGCGTGACTTTCGTCGAAAGCGCGCCGCGGGAAACCGGCGTGGTCGGCGTCGTCTCGCAAAGCGGCGGGCTGGGCACCGACATCATCCGGCGCGGCATGAACCGCGGCCTCAGGTTCTCGGCGCTGGTGACGGTCGGCAACTGCGCCGACGTGACGCCGGCCGAGCTGCTCGAATTCTATTTCGCCGATCCCGCGACGCGCGTGATCGGCATCTACATCGAAACCGCCAGGGACGGCCGCCGCCTGTTCGAGGTCCTGCGGCAGGCGCGGGCGCGCAAGCCGGTGGTGTTGCTCAAAGGCGGCCGTACCCGCCAGGGGCTCGCGGCGGCGGCTTCGCACACCGGAGCGCTCGCCGGCGACGACCGCGTGTGGCTCGCGCTGGCGCGCCAGACCGGCTGCGTGCTGGTCGACACGCTCGATCAGTTCCTCGATGCGCTGCTGATGTTCCAGGCGCTTGCGCCGCGGCCGCAGCAGCCGACGCAGCGCGTGGCGCTGTTCGGCAATGGCGGCGGCACTAGCGTGCTCGCCGCCGATTACTACGCGCGCCTCGGTCTGGACGTGCTGCCATTCGACGCGCCCACCGTTGCCGCGCTCGCCGCCTTGCGGCTGCCGCCCGGCACCAGCATCACCAATCCGGTCGATTGTCCGGTCGGCACGCTGCAGCAGGAAGAAGGTCGCGTTGCCGAAAAAATCCTCGACATCATCTACGGCCAGGGCAACCCTGATGCGCTGGTGATGCATCTCAACCTGTCGGCTTTCGCCGGCCGCACGCGGCCGGAAGTGCTCGACAACCTGGTGCAGGCGGCGCTGCGCGTGCAGGCACATCATCCGGGGCGGGCGCATTTCGTGCTGGTATTGCGTTCCGACGGCGAGGCGGCGCTGGAAGAGCGCAAACGCGAATTGCGCGCGCGCGCGGCCGCGCTCGGCATCCCGGTCTACGACGAGATGGCGAATGCCGGACACGCGCTCGCCGCCTTGCAGACGCACGAGCGTTACGTGCACGCACGCGGCGCAGGGTCATCGTGAGCGCCATCGCGGGAAGCGCGACACCACACCGTTCGTGAACGGTTTCACGCGCGCCGGCTGGCCGATGCTTACACTTTGTTACCATCCCGGAGTTAACGGTCGTGCAGCGGCGGCGTTAAGGCAAGCATGGGAATCGTCCCATGCCCACTTCAAGGAGAACGAGCCATGCCAGTCAAATCCGCCGTGATCGCCGCGGCGATTGCCGCGCTGCCCGTGGCGGCGCTTGCGCAATCTGCCAATACCGTTTCGACTCCCCGCATCGACCAGCGCCAGGCCATGCAGCAAAAGCGCATCGAACAGGGTGTGCAGTCGGGGCAGCTCACGCCCACGGAGGCGGCGCAGCTCGAGCGCGGCCAGCAGCACGTGCAGAAGATGGAAAACAGGGCGATGGCCGACGGCCAGATGACGCCGAAAGAGCGCGCGCGCATCGAGCACGCCCAGGACCAGCAAAGCCGCAAGATCCATCGCGAAAGGCACGACCGGCAAATGGCGCAGAATCCGCCCCGCGGGCAGGAGCGTCCGGGACGCCATCAAGGCGGGAAATAGTCCTGCATCTTGCCGGCCGCGCCTTGCGCGGCCGGCACTTCAAAATCCGGCGGTGTAGACGTATTGCGCGAGCAGGACCAGCGCCACGGCGAATAGCGCGCGCCGCAACCAATGGCGGTAAGTGGCCGCAGCCACGCGGCCGCGGATGCGTATGCCGCAAAGCACGCCGACTCCTGCCACCGCGGCAAACGGCAAGGTGGCCAGCCATTGCGCAGACGTGACGCCGCCGCTCGTGGCCAGCGTGAAAAACTGGGTCGCCTTGCCGGTGATGAAGCAGATGTTGAGCGCCTGCACCAGGGACCCCGGTGTCAGCCCCAGCGCCAGATAATAGATCACGAGCGGCGGCGCGGCGGCGTTGGCGGTGCCCTCCGAGATCCCGGCAAGGGTGCCGAACAGCGCGCCCGACAGCGCCTTGTGCCGCCGTATCGCGGGCCACTCGGCACGGCCCAGCCGGTCGAGGTTGAGGTAGACGAGGATCACGGCAGCCAGCAGCACGGCGAAAGGAAAGTGCGGGAAAGCGATGAAAAGCCAGGTGCCCGCGGCCGCGCCTGCGAAGGCGTAGAGCGGCATCATCCAGAACTCGGCGAGCAGCGGCCGCAAAGGGCCGCCTTTGACGATGTTGACGAGGATGGCGGCCACGCAAGGCAGCAGAACCACGACCACCGCGCTTTTCATGTCGGTGACCAACGCGATCAGGGGCGTCGCGACGATGGGAAAGCCCAGACCCAGCGCGCCCTGCACCAGCGCCGCAAGCACGATGACCAGCGCGATCCACAGCACCACGCCGACCGATAGCGACTCGAATCCCGGCACGAGCAGCGCTTCGGCTAACGCCCGGCAGCCTTGGCGGCGCGGCTGCGGTGCAGCGCCTGCGCCATCACTTCCGCGATGTGCAGCGCCTGGCGGTCGGTCGTCTGCGCGATCTGTTCGCGGCAGCTGTAGCCGCTGGCGACGATCATGGTGTCGGCCGCGGCGTCGCGGACCGCGGGCAGCAGCGCGGCCTCGCCGGCCTTGATCGAAAGCTCGTAATGGCGCGGATGGAAGCCGAACGAACCCGCCATGCCGCAGCATCCCGCTTCGAGCAACGAGGCTTCGATGCCCAGTTTTTTCAGCAGCCGCATGTCGGCGTCCATGCTGAACAGCGCTTTCTGATGGCAGTGGCCGTGGACCAGCGCGGTCCCGCCCACTTGCGGCGGCAGCCATGAAGTGTGGTCGAGCAGGAAATCGCTGAACAGGAATGTCTGGCGGCTGAGGCGGCGCGCGAGTTCGTTGTCCGGGAAAAGGTTCAGCAACTCATCGCGGAATACGGACAGGCACGCCGGCTCGAGACCCACGACCGGCGTGCCGGCGCGGATTTCCGTTTCGAGCTTTTCCATGATCTGCAGCAGTTGCCGCCGCGCCAGGTCGAGCATGCCGAAATCGTAGAGCGGTCTGCCGCAGCACAGCGCCTGCCGCGGCACGACGACTTCGCAGCCCGCCGCTTCCAGCACTTCGACCGCCGCTGCCGCCGCTGCCGGATGGAAATGATTGTTGAAAGTGTCGGCCCACAGGATGACGCGCTGGCGGGGTGCGGGCAGGGGAGCGGCGACGCCACGCGTGAAAAACCATTGCCTGAAAGTGCGTTTGGCGAATCTCGGGATCTCGCGCTGCTGCGCGATGCCTGCCAGGTGTTTGGCTGCCGCGCTCGCGAGCGGCAGCCGCGCCAGCAGGTTGACGAGCCGTGGCGCGTACGCGGCGAGCCGCGCCCAGCGCTGGATCAACCCCATGCTGTAAGCCTGGCGCGGCCGCAGCCTGCCTTCGTAATAATGCGACAGGAATTCGGCCTTGTAGCTCGCCATGTCGGTGTGCGTCGGGCAGTCGTGCTTGCAGCCTTTGCACGCCAGACACAGATCGAGCGCTTCGCGCACTTCGTCGCTGTGCCAGCCGTCGACGAGGATTTCGCCGCGCAGCATTTCGGAGAACAGCCGCGCCCGGCCGCGCGTCGAATGGCGCTCCTCGCCGGTGACGCGGTAACTCGGGCACATCACGCCGCCGTGGTGCGAGCGGCATTTGCCCATGCCGACGCACCGCTCGATGGCGCGGGTGAAACCCGTGCCTTCGCGGCTGGCAAACGCCATGCGGCTTGCCGGCTGCCACGGCCGGTAGTCGGGGCCCAGCCGCAGGTTGTCGTCGACGCGGTAGGCATCGATCAGCTTGCCGGGATTCATTTTGCCGAGCGGATCCCAGATCGCCTTGAATTCACGGAATGCCTGCATCAGCTCCTCGCCGTACATCACGGGCAGGAACTCGGCGCGCGCCTGGCCGTCGCCGTGCTCGCCCGACAGCGAGCCGCCGTACTTGACGACGAGCTCGGCGGCCTCGCGCAGGAAATGGCGCCAGGTGACCATGCCGCGGGGCGAGCGCAGATCGAAAGTGATGCGGGCATGGATGCAGCCGTCGCCGAAATGGCCGTAGAGCGAGGTTTGATAGCCGTGACGGGCGACCAGCGCCTGGAACTCGCGCAGATAATCGCCTAGGCGCAGCGGGTCGACTGCGGCGTCTTCCCAGCCGATCGCCGGATCGGGCTGGCCGGGGGTGATCGACAAGGTGGTGGCGGAGGCGCCGGTCTCGCGTATGGTCCAGATGCGTGTCTGCATCGCGGGGTCGGTGATGAGCCACGATGACGGCGCTGCGGGCTGCCCCTGCCAGGAACGCAGGAGCCGCCGGGCTTTTTCCGTCGCCGCTTCCAGGGTGTCGGCGCCGAACTCGACCATGATCCAGGCGCGGCCTGCGGGCAGCAGCCGGATGTCGTCGAGGCGCAGCCCGCGCTCGCGCAGGCCGCCGATGATGCGCTCGTCGAGGCCTTCGGTGGCGATCGGGCCGAAAGGCAGAATGTGCGGCACGGCGTCGCCGGCGCGGTAGATATCGGGAAAGCCGAGCACCGCGATGACGCGGCAGCGCGGGCTCTCGACGAGCCGCGTCACCGCCTGCAGCGTGAGCGCGCAAGTGCCTTCGGAACCCACCAGCGCGCGCGCCACGTTGAAGCCGTTTTCGGGCAGCAGCTGGTCGAGGTTGTAGCCCGAGACGCGGCGCTTGATCCGGGGAAAGCGCGCGCGGATCAAGGCGGCGTATTTGTCGCGCAGGGCTTTCAGTCGGGCGTAGATTTCGCCGCGCCGGCCGCCGTCACGGATGATCCGTTCGAGCTCGGCTTCGGGCGTCGGCCCGACCCACATGCGGGCGCCGTCATAGGTCAGGATTTCGAGCGCTTCGATGTTCTCCGCCGTCTTGCCCGCCATCACCGAATGCGGTCCGCACGAATTGTTGCCGATCATGCCGCCCAGCGTGCAGCGGCTGTGGGTCGCGGGGTCGGGTCCGAAAGTGAGCGCATGTCGTTCCGCGGCATCGCGCAGGGCGTCGCACACCGCGCCGGGCTCGACCCGCGCGGTGTGCGCCCGAGGATCGATTTCCAGCACGCGATTGAAATATTTCGAGGTGTCGATCACCACGGCGACATTGACGCCCTGCCCACATTGGGAAGTGCCGCCGCCGCGCGCGAGGAGGGGCGCGCCGAAAGCGCGGCACACCTCGACTGCGGCGACGATGTCCTCGGCCGTCCTCGGAATGACGACCCCGATCGGAATCTGGCGGTAATTGGAGGCGTCGGCGGAATACACGGCGCGGCTGGCGGCATCGAAACGCACTTCGCCGGCGATGCGGGCCGCGAGCGCGGCGGCAAGGCGCCCGGGTGCCAGCGGGTCACGCGCTGCGCGGTCATCGGACACCTGCCTGTTCAACGGAACGTTCACCCGGCCCTCCAAAAAAACGGCGCGCCGCCGGTCGCGGCGCGCTCGAAACAGGACGATCATTTTAGCGTGATTTGCCGCGGCTTCCGTGCGCGTTCCGCCAGCGTTTCGCGCACCGCGCGGGCCATGGCTTTGGCATGAAGCCGGCGCCCGCCGCGGTGCGCAGGCGCGGCGGGCACCCAAACCGGGCACAATAAAATTCAAATGATTCAACGGTTAGCGTATTTTCGTGCAAGCGCTTGCACGCCACATCGACGCGCGTATAATGGATGCGCTCCGGCCGCCCCGCCTCGGCATCGACGAAGCGTTTTGCAGGGGCGTGCCGCCGCCAAGAGTAGAATGACTTTCCGCCACGCCACACTCTCATCCTAGTCAGGGGGAACGCATGAACGTCATGACGGACACGAAAAATCTCGCAAAAAATCCCGCGGCAGGCGGCAAGGTCCGCATGACACCCAGCGAAGCGTTCGTCGAAACGCTGGTCGCGCAAGGCGTCAAGGACACGTTCGGCATCGTCGGCTCCGCCTACATGGATGCGCACGACCTGTTTCCACTGGCCGGCATCCGCTTCATTTCCGTCGCCCACGAGCAGAACGCCGCGCACATGGCCGACGGCTATTCGCGCGTCACCGGCAGGCACGGCGTGTGCATCGCGCAGAACGGCCCCGGCATCACCAATTTCGTGACCGGCATCGCCGCCGCCTACTGGGCGCATTCGCCGGTGGTGGCGATCACGCCCGAAGCGGGAAGCCTGACCATGGGGCTGGGCGGTTTCCAGGAAACCGAGCAGATGCCGATTTTTTCCAGGATCACCAAATGGCAGGTGCACGTCAACTCGCCGCTGCGCATCGCCGAGCTCACTTCGCGTGCTTTCGACATCGCGATGGCCGAGCGCGGGCCGGTGCAGGTCAACATTCCGCGCGACTATTTCTACGGCGAAGGCGATTACGTCATTGCCCAGCCGCAGCGCCTCGAGCGTTCCGCCGGCGGTCCCGAGTCGCTCGATGTCGCGGCGCACATGCTCGCCAAGGCGAAGTTTCCGGTGATCCTCGCCGGCGGCGGCGTGGTCATGGCCGATGGCGTCAAGGAGTGCATCGCGCTTGCCGAGCATCTGACGGCGCCGGTGGTGAATTCCTATCTGCACAACGATTCTTTCCCCGCCAGCCATCCGCTCGCCTGCGGCCCGCTCGGCTACCAGGGGTCGAAGGCGGCGATGAAGCTGATCGCCAGGGCCGACGTGGTGCTGGCGCTGGGCAGCCGCCTGGGGCCTTTCGGCACGCTGCCGCAGCATGGGCTCGACTATTGGCCGAAAAACGCCAGGATCATCCAGATCGACGCCGATCCGCGCATGCTGGGCCTGGTGAAAAAAGTGTCGGTGGGCATCTGCGGCGATGCGCGGCTCGCGGCCGTCGATCTGCTCCAGCGCCTCAAGGCGCAGGGCAGGAAAGCGCCCAACAAGGCCCGGCTTGCCGAAATCCGCAGGGAAAAAGCGGCATGGAAAGACGAGCTGGCGAACTGGCCTTCGCCCAACGCCAAAGGCCGCATCGGTCCGCGCCAGGCGCTCGCCGCGCTTGCCCGCGCTATGCCGAAAAACGCGATGGTCTCGACCGACATCGGCAACGTGTGTTCGGTGTCGAACAGCTACCTGCATTTCGAGACCGCACCATCGTTTCTCGCGGCGATGAGCTTCGGCAACTGCGGCTATGCCTATCCGGCGGCGATGGGTGCCAAGGTCGGCTGCCCGCAACGGCCGGCGATCGCCTATGTCGGCGACGGCGCGTGGGGCATGAGCATGAACGAAGTCATGACCTGCGTGCGCGAGAACATTCCGGTGGTCGCGGTGGTGTTCAACAACGGCCAGTGGGGCGCGGAGAAGAAAAACCAGATCGACTATTTCAACAGCCGCTTTCTCGGCACCAATCTCAAGAACCCGAACTTTGCCGAAGTGGCGGAGGCGATGGGGGCCGACGGCATGACCGTCGAGCACGTCGACGAGGTGGGCGATGCGCTGCGCGGTGCCGTGAAATCCAACAGGCCCACGGTCATCAACCTGATGCTGACCCAGGAGCTGGGCGAACCGTTCCGCCGCGATGCCTTCAGGCCTCCCCGCCGCCTGCTTCCCAAATACAGGAAGTACAGCGCCAAAGGCATATAGGATAACGCCCTGCGTTCGAAGCCGGCTGCTCGCGAGCGGGCTGCGAGGCCGCCAGCGCTCGCGCGGCCGCTGTTCATGACACCGTGAAGCCGCCTGCGTTCAAGAAAGCCGCCAAGCTCAGCGATGTCGCGCGTCTTGCCAAGGTGTCGACCGCGACCGTGTCGCGCGCGCTTACGCTGCCGCACAAGGTGCGGCCGCTCACCCTGAGCCGCGTGCAACAGGCTGTGAAGGCCCTCGGCTATGTCGCGCACGGCGCAGCGCGCGCACTCGCCTCCCGCCGCACCCGCACCATAGGCGCGGTGATTCCCACGCTCGACAACGCGATTTTCGCCAACACCGTTCACGCCCTGCAACAGGCGCTGGACGCGGCGGGCTACACGCTGCTGCTCGCTTCCCACGAGTTCGACGTCGCAGTCGAAGTGCGCGCGACGCGCGCGCTGATCGAGCGCGGCATCGACGCTCTGGTGCTGGTCGGAACGACGCACGATCCGGCGCTGTTTCGCATGATCGAGCTGCACCAGCTGCCCTATGTCCTGACGTGGGCGCTCGACAAAAGCGGCAAGCATCCCTGTGTCGGTTTCGACAACCGCGCCGCGGCAACACGGCTCGCCGACTATCTGCTCGACCTCGGGCACCGCGAGTTTGCCATGATTTCCGGCATCACCGCCAACAACGAGCGCGCCAGGGAAAGGCAGGACGGCGTGCGCACGGCGATCGCCGCGCGCGGCTGCCGGCTGCCGGCTGCGCGCATCGTCGAAAAGCCGTTCACGCTGTCCGCCGGGCGCGAAGGCCTGCGCGAAGTGATGGCCGGCCCTGCGCCGCCGACCGCCGTGATCTGCGGCAACGACGTGCTGGCGATCGGCGCGATGGCGGAATGTAACGCGCAGGGCATCGCGATTCCGCAACGGCTGTCGGTCACCGGTTTCGACGACATGGAAATCGCGTCGCTGATGACGCCGGGGCTCACCACCGTGCATTTTCCTACCGCCGAGCTCGGCGCCGACGCCGCCCATCACCTGCTGTCGCGGCTCGCGGGCAAGCGGGTGGAGCCGTGCAGCGAGTTGCCGGTGGAGCTGGTGGTGCGCGGCACCACCGCGCCGCCGCCCCGGTGACGGCTTCGCCCAAACAGCGGGAACACGAAGGACACAAAGAAGCGCAAAGGAAACAACAGGAACCGGGCCGTCAGGATTTTTTCTTCAATGCGCGATGCCCACCAGGCACGGCACGTGCAATCGTCGCGCTCCAAAACCAATTTGCGAATGCGATCCCGTTGAGCTTTTGGCGGGCGCCCTGGATACCAAAGCGTTAGGTTCGTAACGCCGGAGCGCAAGACGAAATGAATCGCCCCGGATTTTGAGGAGGCTCCAAGACTTGAGAGAAGGGAGCCATGAACAAATCAAACAAGTATTCCCTCGAAGTACGCGAACGCGCAGTGCGCATGGTGCTCGAACAGCGTGGCGAGTATCCGGCAAAAACGAACATAGCCCGGATGCAGCTGCAGGCGGAATCCGGGGTCTCATTTTAAAACGTCATAATACAAGATGTGACCCTATTCATTCTGCTATTCATTCTGAACACGTCGTGGGGTGT
>JBKBXX010000071.1:0-18337 GCA_046313915.1 Burkholderiales bacterium
GCGCCGGCCGCGGCAGCTGCGCGCGAGCCGGTGGAACCGTCGTCACCGCCGCCGGCCAGGGATGTCGCGGGTAGTCCGGAACTGGCGGCGGCAGCCGCAGTGGCAGCCGCTGCTGCCCCGGCCACGATTGCAGCCGAAGCGACGGCCGACGAAGTGGATCCCTTGGCCGAGGCCGAAGTCTACATCGCTTACGGGCGCGATACCCAAGCCGAGGGAATCCTCAAGGAGGCCCTCGCCAAGAATCCCGGCCGCGAAGACGTCCGGCTCAAACTGCTCGAGATCTACGCGGCGCGTCCCGACAAAGCGGCGTTCAACAGCGGCGCCGGCGAATTTCACGAGCTGACCGGCGGGCAGGGCGAGAGCTGGCAGAAAGTCGCGGCGATGGGTCACACGCTCGATCCCGGCAACCCGCTGTACGAAGCGGGCAAGGGCGCGTCCGTGGCGCAGCCGTCACCCCCAGCCGTCGCCGCCGATCTCGATTTCGATCTCGGCCTGCCGCCTGCCGCTGCCACCGCAACCGCAACCGATACCCTTGATGCTCCCGCCGCGCGTACGGATCAGGGCGCGCCGCAGCCGGCAGCGATGTCCGCCGCCGAGGAAGGGGAGGCAAAGCCAGGGGAAGCCGGAAAAGACGAGGCGGCGCCGCCGCTGCCCGACTTCACGCTGGACGTTGCGGCCGCGGCTTCGACGGCCCCGGCGGAGGTGACGAGCGATGCCAGCCCGCCTGCCGACAGCAACACCATCGATTTCAATATCGAGCTGCCGAAAATCGAGGCGCCGGCAGATGCCGCTCCAGCCGGGCAGCTTGCGGCCCAGGAAACCCCCACGGAGGAAATCCAGGATGCCGAGGCAAAGCCGGATTTCAAGATCGACATCGGTGGAATCGATCTGAACCTCGACGAGCCGCCGCAATCGGCTTTCGTCGCCGAGGCCGAAAAAGATGCCCATTGGTACGACGTCCAGACCAAGTTCGATCTGGCGCGCGCCTATCAGGAAATGGGAGATCGTGACGGCGCCAGGGAGATTTTGCAGGAAGTGCTGAAAGAAGGCGATGCCCAGCAGCAAGCCGAAGCAAAATCTCTTTTAGAAACAATTGGTTAGATTGAAATGAGCGTGCGCTGCGACCGCGGCGGCGAGCGCCGCGGTTTTTGTTTGTGCCAGTCGCCGCGGCGCTCCTGTTACCATGCGCGTGAAGGGCGGAAGGCAAAGTGAGGATCGCGCTCGGCATCGAATACGACGGCAGCAGTTTCTGCGGCTGGCAAACCCAGCCGGCGGGCTGCGCGGTGCAGGACCGGCTCGAACAGGCGCTGGCCCGGATCGCGGGCGAACGTATCGCGACTTTCTGTGCCGGCCGCACCGATGCCGGGGTGCACGCGCTCGCGCAGGTGGTGCATTTCGACACTGCCGCGCTACGCCCCGTTTCGGCCTGGGTGCGGGGTGCCAATGCGCTGTTGCCGCCCGCGCTGGCGGTGACGTGGGCGAAAACGGTCGCTGAGCGCTTTCATGCCCGCTATTCGGCGCTCGATCGCTGTTATCGTTATGTACTGCTCAACCACGCAGTGCGGCCGGCGGCCGACCGGGGCAGGGTGGGCTGGTTTCATCTGCCGCTCGATGTCGACGCGATGCGCCGTGCGGCGCAACTGCTGGTGGGCGAGCACGATTTCAGCGCATTTCGCTCGGCCGAATGCCAGGCGAAGTCGCCGGTGCGCGAACTGCGCCGCCTGAGCGTCGAGCGGCGCGGCGACTACGTGATTTTCGAATTGCGCGCCAACGCCTTTCTGCACCACATGGTGCGCAACATCGTCGGCTGTCTGGTCTACGTCGGCAAGGGCAAATATCCGCCGCAGTGGCTGGGCGAGGTGCTGGCCGGCCGCGATCGCATGCGCGCGGCACCGACGTTCAGCGCCGCGGGTCTCTACCTTGCCGATGTCGTTTATGGTTCCGAATGGGAATTGCCGGCGCCGCGGGCTGAGTTGCCGTGCCTTGCGAAACTCGTGGCTGAACCGGCGAATGAAACCAGCGATGCGTGCCGCTAGACCTCGGCGGCGCCGCGACGCCGACGGCGGCCAGCGGCCAGCGAGGGATGCGGGGAGCGGGCGTTAGCATGGTCACGGCGGTGAAAATCTGCGGCATCACGCGACTGGAAGACGCATTGACCGCGGCGCGTTGCGGCGCACACGCGCTGGGCTTCGTGTTCTATCGCGGCAGTCCGCGTTACGTGAGCGCCCGCAAGGCGGGGGAAATCATCCGCGCGCTGCCGCCGTTCGTGACCGCGGTGGGGCTGTTTGTCGACGCAGCGGCCGCGGAAGTGCGGGAGGTGCTGCTGGAAGCGCCGCTCAATCTGCTGCAGTTTCACGGCGCGGAACCGCCCGAATTCTGCCGCAGCTTCGGTTTGCCGTACATGAAGGCGGTGCGGGTCAGGGCCGGGGTGGATTTGCTACAATATGCGTCCGATTATCATGATGCCAAGGCGCTGCTGCTCGACGCTTTCGTCGAGGGCGTGCCTGGCGGCACCGGGGCGACTTTCGACTGGGGCCTGATTCCGCGCAACCTGCCGTTGCCGATAGTGCTGTCCGGCGGTCTGGATGCCGGCAATGTGGCGGAGGCCATCCGCAAAGTGCGGCCGTGGGCGGTTGATGTCTCGAGCGGCGTGGAAGCGGGAAAAGGCATCAAGGACGCGGCAAAAATCGCCGCTTTCATGTCAGGAGTGCGAAATGCAGATGTATGACCTTCCCGATGCCGGCGGGCACTTCGGGCCTTATGGCGGCGTTTTCGTTTCCGAAACGCTGATCGATGCGCTGGACCAGCTGCGGGATGCATACGCACGTTATCGCCAGGATCCCGATTTCATCGCCGAGTTCGAGTCCGAGCTCAGGCATTACGTCGGCCGGCCGAGCCCGATCTACCACGCGCGGCGCTGGTCGGCGCATTTCGGCGGCGCCCAGGTCTATCTCAAGCGCGAGGATCTGAACCACACCGGCGCGCACAAGATCAACAACTGCATCGGCCAGGCGCTGCTCGCGCGCCGCATGGGCAAACCGCGGGTGATCGCGGAAACCGGCGCCGGCATGCACGGCGTGGCCGCCGCCACCGTCGCCGCGCGCTACGGCATGGAATGCGTGGTTTACATGGGTGCGGAAGACATCAGGCGCCAGGTGCAGAACGTCTATCGCATGAAGCTGCTCGGCGCGACCGTGGTGCCGGTCGAAAGCGGTTCCCGGACACTCAAGGACGCGCTCAACGAGGCGATGCGCGACTGGGTGACCAACGTCGAAAACACTTTCTATATCATAGGCACCGTCGCCGGCCCCCATCCCTATCCGATGATGGTGCGCGACTTCCAGTCGGTGATCGGCCGCGAGGCAAAAGTGCAGATGCCGGAACTCGCGGGGCGCCAGCCCGACGCGGTGCTGGCGTGTGTCGGTGGCGGCTCCAACGCGATCGGGATTTTCTATCCCTACATTCCCGAGGAATCGGTGCGTCTGATCGGCGTCGAGGCCGCCGGTTGCGGTCTGGAAAGCGGCAAGCATGCGGCGACGCTGTGCGCCGGCAGGCCTGGCGTGCTGCACGGCAACCGCACTTATCTGCTGCAGGACGAGAACGGCCAGATCATCGAGACGCATTCGATATCCGCCGGTCTCGATTATCCCGGCGTCGGCCCCGAGCATGCGTGGCTCAAGGACAGCGGCCGTGCGGAATACGTCGCAGTGACCGATGCCGAGGCATTGCAGGCGTTCCATGACCTGTGCCGCCTCGAAGGCATCATACCGGCGCTCGAGTCGAGTCACGCGCTCGCCTATGCTGCCAAGATCGCGCCGCGCATGAAACAGGACCAGATTCTGCTGGTCAATCTCTCGGGTCGCGGCGACAAGGACATGCACACCGTTGCCGAGAAATCCGGTATCAAAATTTAAAATCGGTGAGACGTGAAAGGTGGCAGGTGAAAAGTAAAATCGATCCGGCTTTCACCGCGCACGTTTCACATTTCACATTTCACATTTCACGGCTTATTTGATGTCACGTATCGCATCCACATTTGCACGGCTGAAGAAGCAGGGACGCAAAGCCCTGATCCCGTTTTTTACGGCCGGCGATCCCGATCCGGCGAGCGCGGTGCCGCTGATGCACGCGCTGGTCGCGGGCGGCGCCGACATCATCGAACTGGGCGTGCCGTTTTCCGATCCGATGGCGGACGGACCGGTGATCCAGCGTGCGAGCGAGCGGGCGCTGGCGCACGGCGTATCGCTGAAGGAAGTGATTGGTTACGTCAGCGAATTCCGCAAGACCGATCGCGAAACACCGGTGGTGCTGTTCGGCTACGCCAATCCGATCGAAGCCCTGGGCCAGGAACGCTTCGCCGACATGCTGAAAACCGCCGATGCCGATGGCGTGCTGGTCGTCGATTATCCGCCCGAGGAAGCGCGCAAAATGGTCGAGCTGCTGGATGCGCGGGGACTGGACACGATTTTTCTGCTGTCGCCCACCACCAGCGACGCGCGTCTGAGGCAGGTCGCCGCTCTCGGGCGCGGCTATCTTTACTACGTTTCGCTCAAGGGCGTGACGGGCGCCGCCAACATCGATCTTGACGAGGTCGCCGCCCGCATCCGGCATATCCGCGGCTTCACGCCGCTGCCGGTGGGGGTGGGCTTCGGCATTCGCGATGCGCCAACGGCGCGCGCGCTGGGCCGGGTCGCCGACGCCGTGGTGATCGGCAGTGCCCTGATCCAGGAAATCGAGAAAACGCCGCCGCAGGAAGTGGCGGCGCGGGCGCAGCGTTTCCTGGTGCCGATCCGCGAGGCGCTCGATGCGCTGGCGGCGGAGGGGGCATGAGCTGGCTCACGAAACTGCTGCCGCCGAAAATCAAGCGCGACAGCGGCGGCGCGAAGAAGGTGGTGCCGGAAGGCCTGTGGAGCAAATGCGGCTCGTGCGAAGCGGTGCTCTATCGCACCGATCTGGAGAAAAATCTCCACGTCTGTCCCAAGTGCGGCCATCACAACCGCATCTCGGCGCGCGAACGCCTCGACTATCTGCTCGACTTCGAGGGACGCTACGAGATCGGCGCCGCAGTCGTGCCCGTCGACAGTCTCAAATTCAAGGACGGCAGGCGCTACACCGAACGTCTTGCCGAAGCGCGCAGCGAAACTTCGGAGGAGGACGCGCTGGTGGTGATGCAGGGTAGCATCAAGACGCTGCCGGTGGTGGCCGCGGCTTTCGAATTCAGGTTTCTCGGCGGCTCGATGGGCTCGGTGGTCGGCGAGCGCTTCGTGCGCGGCGTTCAAGTCTGTCTCGAACAGCGCCTGCCTTTCCTCTGTTTTACCGCGAGCGGCGGTGCGCGCATGCAGGAAGGGCTGCTGTCGTTGATGCAGATGGCAAAAACCTGCGCCGTGCTCACCCGGCTGGGCGCCGAGCGGCTGCCGTTCATCTCGGTGCTGACCGACCCGACCATGGGGGGGGTTTCCGCGAGTTTTGCCATGATCGGCGACGTGGTGGTGGCCGAACCGGGAGCCCTGATCGGTTTTGCCGGGCCGCGCGTGATCGAGCAGACGGTGAGGGAGACGCTGCCCGAGGGCTTCCAGCGCTCGGAGTTCCTGCTGCAGCACGGCGCGATCGACATGATCGTCGATCGCCGCGAAATGCGCGACAAGCTGGCCGGTCTGCTGACGTTGCTGCTCAGGCTGCCCGCGGCGGGCTGAGGTTTGGCGGCAGCGGCCACTGCAGGCGCACGAAATGCCCGCTCGCCGTTTCCTCGCAGATCGATCTTCCTTGCAACGCATCCGTACCTTGGGCTTGCGACGTGAAACCTGAAACTTTGGCCGAGTGGCTCGAACACATCGAGCGCGTGCATCCCCGCACCATAGAAATGGGACTGGAGCGCATGCTCGAGGTCAAGCAGGCGCTCGGCCTGCAGCCGGTGTTTCCCGTCATCACCGTCGGCGGCACCAACGGCAAGGGTTCGGCCTGCGCGATGCTCGAAGCCATGCTGCGGCATGCCGGCTACAAGACGGGCTGTTATACCTCGCCGCACCTGCTGCGTTACAACGAGCGGGTACGCATAGCGGGCCGCGAAGCGGACGATGCCGCGCTGTGCCGCGCGTTTTCGGCGGTCGAGGCGGCGCGCGGAACCACGCTGCTCACCTATTTCGAGTTCGGCACACTGGCGGCGATGTGGCTTTTCGCCGAAGCCGGGATCGAAGTGGCGGTTCTCGAGGTGGGGCTGGGCGGACGGCTCGATGCGGTCAACGCCTTCGATGCCGACTGTGCGCTGGTGATGAGCGTGGCTCTCGACCACATGGACTACCTGGGCAATACCCGTGAGGCAATCGGCTACGAGAAGGCCGGCATTTTCCGCGGCGGCCGGCCCGCGGTGTGCGCCGACGCGGACCCGCCGCAGGCATTGTTGCGGCACGCGCGGCAAATCGGTGCGCGGCTGCTGACGCTGGGCCGGGATTTCGACTACACCGCGGAAAAGACGCAATGGCGGTATCGCGGGCTGCACGGCGTAAAAAACGGCCTGCCTCATCCCGCGCTGCGCGGCGCCTATCAGTTGGCGAACGCCAGCGCCTGCGTGGCTGCGCTGGAGACGCTGCGCGAGCGGCTGCCGGTGACCGTGGATGACATCCGTGCCGGTCTGCTGGGCGCCGAAGTCGCGGGGCGCTTCCAGGTGTTGGCGGGACGCCCGACGGTGATTTTCGATGTCGCGCACAATCCGCACGCAGCCGCGGCGCTGGCCGCCAACCTTTCGGTGATGGGCGGCGGCGGACGCACACTCGCGGTATTCGCCATGCTCAAGGACAAGGATATCGCGGGCGTCATCGCCGCCGTCAAGGCGCATGTCGATCATTGGCTGATTGCCGCGATCGACGATGCGCGCGGCGCCGACACGGCGCTGCTGCGGCAGCAATTGGCGGCGGCGGAAGTGGCGGCACCGCTCACCGCCTGCGTGAGCATCGCCGCGGCCTTTGTCCAAGCCTGGGATATGGCGACCGATGATGATAAAATTCTTGTTTTCGGATCGTTTCATACGGTGGCTGCCGCGATGCAGGTGCGGCAAGCACGAGATGGTTGTTGGCCGCCGAAAAAAATGTTTAGAATCATAGAGTTATAATGGGGCTGACTGATTCGGCATGGCGAAGACCGTTAGCGACGAAGAGTTACAGCTCAGGAGGCGCGCACGCCGGCGCCTGATCGGCGCCATCGCGCTGGTCGCGGCGGTGGTCGTGGTCCTGCCGATGGTCCTCGACAGCGAGCCCAAGCCGGCCGTCCAGGATATCGACATCAAGATTCCCTCGCCCGACGCCGGGGCGTTTACTTCGAAAGTCGCGCCGCCGGCGAGCGCCCCAGCGCCGGATGCGTCGCAGAAAACTTCAGAAACAGCCGGGGTTGAAGCGCGGCAGCAAAAGGCCGCTGCCGTGACCGAACCCAAAGCAGCTGCGACGGCGGCAAAAGAAGAAACGGTCCGGGCCGTGCAGCAGCAGGAAGTCGTGACGGCGGCGGCGAAGTCCCCGGCGGCCGACAAAAAAGCCGGCGGCAAACCGGCTGCGGCGGCAGCGGAACAGTTCGTGGTGCAGGTGGCGGCGCTCGCCGATGCGGCGAAAGCGCGCCAGATCCAGCAGAAAATTTCGGACGCCGGCCTCAAGTCTTACACCGAAGTCGTCAAGACCGCGAAGGGCGACGTGACGCGTGTGCGTGCCGGTCCGTTTGCGACGCGCGAAGCCGCGGAAAAGGCGCAGAAGCAGCTCAGAACGATGGGCCTCGACGGCAAGGTAGTGCCGAAAAGCAGATGACGGTTTTCGATTATGCGGTGCTGATCATCGTCGGTTTTTCGATATTGCTCAGCGTGATTCGCGGCCTGGTGCGTGAGATACTGGCGCTGCTGGCGTGGGGGGCGGCGTTCGTGGTGGCGAACCTGTTCGGCAGTAGTGCGGCCGCGCTATTGCCGGCGGTGATACCGGACGAGAATCTGCGCCTGCTGGCCGGGTTCGTGGGAATATTTCTTGTGGTATTGCTGCTGATGGGGCTGGCGGCGGCAACGCTGTCCAGACTGGTGAGAAGCGCCGGACTGGGCGCCGAAGACCGCCTGCTGGGCGGCCTGTTCGGACTGGCGCGCGGTGTCCTGGTCGTGATGGTGCTGGTGCTGCTGGCGGGGCTCACGGCGCTGCCGCAGAAGCCGTCATGGCGCAACGCCATTTTCAGTGCGCCGCTGGAAGCGCTTGCGGTGTCGGTCAAGACCTGGCTGCCGGGCGATCTCGCGCGGCGTATCGCTTACAACTGAAGCGGGAAAACATACGATGTGCGGAATTCTGGGAGTGGTGGCCAAGAACCCGGTAAACCAGCTGCTGTACGACGGTTTGCTGGTGCTGCAGCATCGTGGCCAGGATGCTGCCGGGATAGTGACCGCCGAAGGCTCCGCCTTTCACATGCACAAAGGCAGCGGAATGGTGCGTGACGTGTTCCGCACCCGCAACATGCGCGCGCTCGCCGGTTTCTCGGGCATTGCGCATACCCGCTACCCGACGGCGGGTTCGGCATGGTCGGCAGCCGAATCGCAGCCGTTCTATGTCAATTCGCCGTTCGGCATCGTGCTCGGCCACAACGGCAACCTCACCAATGCGGAGCAGCTGAAGCACGATCTGTTCCGGCAGGATCTGCGGCATATCAACACCAATTCCGACTCCGAGGTGCTGCTCAACGTGCTCGCGCACGAACTGCAGGAGGCGGCAACCAACTACAAACTCGATCCGGCCACGATCTTTGCCGCGGTATCGGGTGTGCACCGGCGCTGCCGTGGCGCCTATGCGGTGGTGGCGATGATCGCAGGCTATGGCCTGCTTGCCTTCCGCGATCCCTACGGCATACGTCCGGTGGTGTTCGGCCGCGCCGATACGCCGCAGGGTCCCGAATACCTGGTGGCGTCCGAAAGCGTCGCCCTCGATACGCTGGGTTTCCAGCTGATCCGCGATGTCGCGCCGGGAGAGGCGATTTTTATCGATGTCGACGGCAATTTCTTCAGCCAGCAGTGTGCGCAGAATGCTTCGCTCAATCCCTGCATGTTCGAGTTCGTCTATCTCGCGCGCCCGGACTCGGTGATCGACGGCATTTCGGTCTATCAGACGCGGCTCAAGATGGGCGAGAGTCTCGCCGACAAGATCAAGCGTGAATACGGGCAGCTTGATATCGATGTCGTGATTCCGATCCCGGATTCGAGCCGGCCGGCGGCGATGCAGCTCTCCAAGCATCTCAATCTCCCGTATCGCGAGGGTTTCATCAAAAACCGTTACATCGGCCGCACCTTCATCATGCCCGGCCAGGCGACGCGCAAGAAGTCGGTGCGCCAGAAGCTGAACGCGATCGGCATGGAGTTCCAGGGCAGGAACGTGCTGCTGGTCGATGACTCCATCGTACGCGGCACCACCAGCAGGGAGATCGTGCAGATGGCGCGCGAGGCGGGAGCGCGCAAGGTGTATTTCGCTTCGGCCGCGCCGCCGGTGAAGTATGCCAACGTTTACGGCATCGACATGCCGACGCGCGAGGAGCTGATCGCCAACGGCCGCTCCGATGCCGATATCGCGCGCGAAATCGGCTGTGACGAGCTGATCTACCAGGATCTCGATGCGCTGATCAACGACGTCAGGAGCGTCAACCCCAAGGTGACGAGCTTTGAGACTTCGTGTTTCAACGGTGTCTACATCACTGGCGATGTGACGCCGGAATATCTCACCGGTGTCGAAACCAGGCGGCGTGACGACGCCAGACAGGCTTCTGCCGTGACACAACTCGATCTCGGGCTGGAACTCGCCGACGGCTAGTGCGCAATCTTGACAAAGCCGCAGGGCAGGGGTAGCGTTCGAAGCGCGCCGATTTGATATCAGCTTGCGGGCGCATGATAAATGCTGCTAAAGCGAGCGAAAAACCCGTTCGCTGCAGCCGGACGGGTTTTTTATTGCAGGCTACGGAAGAACGCGACATGGGTGACGATTACAGACTGGAAACACTGGCAGTACGCGCCGGCGTGGAACGCAGCCAGTTCGGCGAGCATTCCGAGGCGCTGTATCTGACGTCGAGTTTCGTTTTCAAATCAGCGGCGCAGGCGGCGGCGCGGTTCTCCAACCAGGAGCCGGGCAACATCTATTCCCGCTTCACCAATCCGACGGTCACGGCGTTCGAGCAGCGTCTTGCCGCGCTGGAGGAAGCGGAGTGCTGTATCGCCACTTCGTCCGGCATGGCGGCGATCCTGTCGTGCGTGATGGGGCTGCTGAAAAGCGGCGACCACATCGTGTGTTCGGCGGGCGTGTTCGGCGCGACGGTGCAGCTGCTGGGCAACATCATGAAGCGTTTCGGCGTCGACACCACTTTCGTGTCGGGCAGCGAACCGGGAAAATGGCAGGCCGCGGTGCGGCCCGCCACCCGCATGTTTTACCTGGAGACGCCGTCCAACCCGCTGACCGAGATCTACGATATCGCGGCGCTGGGCGCCATTGCCAGGAAAACCGGCGCGCTGCTGGTGGTGGACAACTGTTTCTGCTCTCCGGCGTTGCAGCAGCCGCTCAAGCTCGGCGCCGACGTGGTGATCCACTCCGCGACCAAGTATCTCGATGGCCAGGGCAGGGTGCTGGGCGGCGCGGTGCTGGGCAGGCGTGAGGTGATCTACGAAGGCGTGCTGGGTTTTCTGCGCACGGCGGGGCCGACGCTGAGCGCTTTCAATGCCTGGATCATTCTGAAAGGGCTGGAAACGCTCAAAATCCGCATCGAGGCGCAGTCGGCGGCGGCGCTGGAGCTTGCGCGCTGGCTCGAAGCACAGCCGCAGATCGAACGCGTTTATTATCCGGGCCTGCCATCGCATCCGCAGCACGAACTGGCGAAGCGTCAGCAGAAGAGCGGTGGTGCGATCGTCGCTTTCGATGTCAGGGGCGGCAAGGAGGCGGCGTGGCGCGTCATCGACGGCACGAAACTCATCTCGATCACCGCGAATCTGGGCGACACCAAGACCACCATCACCCACCCGGCGACCACCACCCATGGCCGCATCTCTGCCGAAGCGCGTGCTGCCGCCGGCATTGGCGACGGATTGTTGCGGGTGGCGGTGGGGCTGGAGAATATCGAGGATATCAAGGCGGATCTGGCGCGCGGCCTTGCGTGAGGCGCAACCTGCGTCCTAGCGCGTGATCACGACTTTCTGGTAGAGCCCGCCGAAATACGTCTGCTTGTCGATGGCGGCCGGGCGCACCGTTGCCGGCAGCCAGTCGCTGATGTCGTTGAGCCACAAGTCGATGGCAAAAGGCTCGAGCAGCGTCAATACCGGCGTCATGATGTAGCGGAAGGGATTAGCCGGATTCGGCTGGTGGTAATCGACGAAAACGACCTTGCCGCCGGGCCTGACCGTGCGCAGCGCCTGGCCGATGGTGCGGACGCGGACGTCATGAGGCTGTTCGTGCAGCAGGAAGAACACGACGACGTAATCGTAGCTTGCGTCGGCGAAGGCGAGGTCCACGGAATCCTGCCGGTGCAGCGTGATTCCGGAGTGTCCGTCGATCTTGTTTTTCAGGTTTGCCAGCTGCACCGGTGCCACGTCGACCACGTCCACGTGGCCTTTCGGCCCCAGCCGTCTTGCCAGCTGTTCGGTGAAATCGCCGTAGACGCAGGCGATCTGCAGGACGCTGCCGTTTATCGGTTCGCCCAGTTCCTGCAAGGCGGCGTCGCGAAGCTTGACGTAATTACCCCACAGGATCAGATTGACCAGCCACTGCCGCTCGAAAAAGCTGACAGCCCGCGGATGGAGATACGCCCACCAGTAGGTTTGCTCGAGATAGGCGGGAACGGGAACGCCGTCGTCGGGAAGGCCGACATGTCGGGCGACGGCGGGCAAGGCCTCGGGGCGGTCGCGGACGATGGTTTTCTCCATGCGGGCAGTTTTCTATATCCGCAGCAGGTAGACGGCAGTGGCAATGCTGCCGGCAGCGGCAATCAGATAGACGACCGTTGCCACCAGCATGTCGCTGCGTACACCGAAATCGTGTACCGTGACCCGCAGGCGGTGCGCGGCGTGCCACAGTGACAGGAAAATGATGCCGAATATCACGAGTTTGCCGAACCAGTGTGCGGCAACGGCGCGCAGGTTGTCGTAGGCCAGCAGTTCCGGCGTGCGTCCCACGGCGACAAGCAGTGTCAGCACGATCAGCACCGGCATGACGAACGCGGCAAGGGTCCCGCCTCCTGCAAACAGCCCCCAGACGATCGGTTTGTTGGATTTTGCCATGATCAGAATACTCCCGCGACAAACAGGATGAGCAGCGACACGGCGATCCAGCCGCCGTAATGGGCGCCGACGATGACGCTGCCTGGCACGAACTCCTCTCCTACCTGGACCGGCATCGCCTTGGGCGTCACATTGAACCACGAGGTCGTGTGATAGAGCGCGAAAACGAGGACGATCACATGGAATGCGACGCTCGCAGGAGAGGCGAGCGCCTGGAGGAAGGCCTCATAGGCATCCCGGCCTTCGGACAGCCGCTTGACGGCCAGCACCATGAGCAAGGCATAGGCGCCGATGAACACGCACGTGATCTCGCGCGCCATGTAGCGCAGGTAACGCGGCTGGCGCAAAAACCAGTGGGTCCTGGGGAATTCCCGGAGATAGGGTTTACGGCTCATTTTTTCACCCATGGCATCAAGTGTTCTTTGTACCAGTCGACGGTGCTCTTGATCTTGACCTGCTGCAACGCGCTTGCCGGGTCGACGTGCTCGGGACAGACTTCCGAGCAGGCGCCGGTAAACGAGCATTCCCACACGCCTTCGGGGCTCGCGATTTCCTCCTGGCGCTGATCGCGTCCGCCATCACGCGAATCCTGGTTGTAGCGGTGAGCCAGCGAGATCGCCGCAGGGCCGATGAATTTCGGGATCAGGCCGTATTCCGGGCACGCAGCGTAGCACAACATGCAGTTGATGCACATGGTGTACTGCTTGAATTTCTTCAGCTCGGCCGGGGTCTGCCGGTATTCGCCTTCGCTGAGGGGTTTTTCCTGCTTGGGAATCAGGTACGGCTTCACGCGCTTGAGCTTGTCCATGAAGTCGTCGATCACCGTCACCAGGTCGCGCTCAATCGGAAAATGCTCGAGAGGCTCGACGCGGATCGTGTCCTGGTAGTTGCGCAGGAAAGACTTGCACGCCAGCTTTGGCTCGCCGTTGATCATCATGCCGCAACTGCCACACACTGCCATGTGGCATGACCAGCGGTAGCTGAGAGTCGGGTCGATCGATTCCTTGATGCGGTTCAAGGCATCGAGCACCACCCCTTCTTCATCGCAGCTCACCGAGTAGCGCTGAAAACGCGGCGCGCTGTCCGTCTCCGGGTTGTAACGCAGCACCTCCAGTTCGAATACGCGCTCGCTCATTGGTGGTCTCCGGAGTAGTCGCGCACGCCCGGCTGCGATTTGGTGATGACCACGTCACGGTAGCCGATTTCGGGTGGTCCGTCCGGCCGGTAACGTGCCAGCGTGTGACGGAGGAAGTTCTTGTCGTCGCGCTCGGCAAAATCGAGCCGTTGATGCGCGCCGCGCGATTCCTTGCGTGCGAGCGCGCCCACGGTGACCGCCTCGGCGCAGTCGAGCATCGATTTCAGCTCCAATGCCTGCAAGAGGTCGGTGTTGTAGACATTGGTCTTGTCGTGCAGTTCGATGTCGGCATAGCGGCGGCGAAGCTCGGCGAGTTTGCGGCAGGCTTGCGCCAAACCGTCTTCGCTGCGATAGATTCCCGCGTTTTCCTCCATGGTCGTCATCATCTCCTTGCGCAGTCCGGCGACGGTTTCCCTGCCACCGGTTTTTTCGATCAGCGCGCGCAGGCGCGAGCGCGCCTGCTCCGCCTGGGCCGCGAGCGCCGCCTCGTTTGCGGAACGCACTCCGGAACGAAGATATTCCACCGCGCTCAAGCCGGCGCGGCGGCCGAAAACCAGCAGTTCGGTAAGCGAATTCGAGCCCAGCCGGTTGGCGCCATTGATGCTCACGCACGCGCATTCGCCTGCTGCGAACAGGCCGGGCAGCAGCGTCGCCGCCCGGGTGTCGGTATCGATGCCACCCATCATGTAATGGACCACCGGCCGCACCGGCACTGGGTCGGTGACCGGATCGATGCCCAGATAACTTATCGCCATGTCGCGCACCAGCGGCAGCCGCTCGTTGATTTTTTTCTCGCCCAGATGCCGCATGTCGAGCAGCATGCACTCGCCCCAGCGGGTGGGCACCATATTGCCTTTTTTCTGTTCGTGCCAGAATGCCTGGCTGACGCGGTCGCGCGGGCCCAGTTCCATCGTCTTGAGCACCGGCTTGCCGAGCGGGGTTTCCGGTCCCATGCCATAGTCCTGCAGGAAGCGGTAACCGTTCTTGTTGACGAGGATTCCGCCTTCGCCGCGGCAGGCCTCGGTCAGCAAGGTGCCGGTGTTGGGCAGGCCGGTCGGGTGATACTGCACGAACTCCATGTCCTTGAGCGGAACGCCGGCACGGTAGGCGAGCGCCATGCCGTCGCCGGTCTTGATCGCGCCGTTGGTCGTGAACGGAAACATCCGGCCCGCTCCGCCGCCCGCGATGATGACCGCAGCGGCCTGGAAACGTTTCATCTGGCCGCTGCGCATCTCGATCGCGGTAAATCCCTGGCAGCGCCCATCGTCGACGATGAGGTCGGTCGCGTAGTACTCGTCGAAGCGCTCGATCGAAGGGAATTTCAGCGAAGTCTGGAACAGCGTATGCAGGATGTGAAAACCCGACTTGTCGGCGGCAAACCAGGTGCGCTGTTTTTTCATGCCGCCGAAAGGCCGCACCGCCACCGCGCCGTTGGGTTCACGGCTCCACGGACACCCCCAGTGTTCGAGCTGGATCAGTTCCCGGGGAGCCTCGTTGACGAAGTACTCGACGGCGTCCTGGTCACTCAGCCAGTCGCCGCCGCCGACGGTATCATTGAAATGATGCTCGAGGCTGTCGTCGGGCTTGATGACGCCGGCGGCACCACCTTCGGCGGCGCAGGTGTGGCTGCGCATGGGATAGACTTTGGAAATCAGGGCGATACGGAGTTTCGGATCGGCTTCGGCAACGGCGATGGCGGCTCGCAGTCCGGCGCCGCCCGCGCCGAGGATCGCTACATCGGCTTTAATGGTCTCCATCAGTTGTTTTCCTTATGCCGTATGCGCTCAGCGCATTTCGATGTCATTTTATTTATAAAAATTATCCAACTTTGCGCAACCCGGATATTGACGTGGATCAAGGACGGCCCGCATCCCGCAACGCGTTGCCGTGGCGTTTTGACCGCTGTCGCGGCGCCTTTGGGATTCGCAGTCCATAAAGTGGTCTGCCGGTGTGCGGCTTGTGTCGGCGGCGGGAGCGCGCTGCCGTTTCACGGGGGCGGGTGTCTTTTACGCAAAGATTGCGGCGGCGCCGATTTCACAGGGTGACCGCACGGCAGCCTGCAGCGTCGCAGTGGAGATAGCCGCCGCGCGCGTACCAGTCGTTCAGCACCCAGCGTTCGCATTCGTGGCCATCGACGACGTGCACGTGCCGCGCCGGACGATGGGTGTGGCCATGGATGAGCCGCGGATAGCCGTATTCGCGCAGCACCCGTTCGACGGCTGCTGGCGCGACATCCATGATCTCTCCGGATTTGGTCTGCTTGGTTTGCTCGCTGCGCGCGCGCAGCGCGAGCATCTGCTGTTTTCTGGCTTGCAGCGGCTGGGCGAGAAAGATTTTTTGATTGTCCGGATTGCGCGCATAGGCGCGAAATTGCTGGTATTCGGTATCGTCGGTGCACAGCGTATCGCCGTGCATGCCCAAGGTGCGCACCCCGTAGAGGTCGAGCAACACGGGATCCGCGATCAGTTTCGCGCCGCAGCGTCTGCCGAATTCCTCCCCGGCGAGCAAATCGCGGTTGCCGTGCATGAAAAACAGCGCGGTTCCCCCGGCGCTGAGGTTTTTGAGCGCATCAGCGACTGCGGCATTGAGCGGATCGTCGAAATCGTCGTCGCCCGCCCAGTATTCGAACAGATCGCCGAGGATGTAGAGCGCTGCGGCGCGTGGCGCGGTGTGCGCGATGAAATCGAAAAACTGCCGGTTGACGTGAGGCCGCTCGGCGCTCAGATGGAGATCGGAGATAAAGAGAGTGTGCATGGCGTGAGCGGTAAGCCGCAAGCGGAAGGAGTCTGCGGGCATTGAACTTGTTGCTTACCGCATACCGGCCTACCTTTCAGCGACTTCGGCTTTTTCGATCACCACGTCTTCGAGCGGCACGTCCTGGTGCATGCCGCGATTGCCAGTCTCGACCTTCCTGATTTTGTCGACCACGTCGGTGCCCTCGACGACCTTGCCGAATACGCAATAGCCCCACCCCTGCGGTGTCGGCGCGGTGAAATTGAGAAAATCGTTGTCAGCGACGTTGATGAAGAATTGCGCGGTTGCCGAATCGGGGTCGGGGGTGCGCGCCATGGCGATGCTGTAGGCGGCGTTTCGCAGCCGGTTGTCGGCTTCGTTCCTGATCGGTTCGCGCGTCGGTTTCTGCTTCATGCCGGGCGCGAAGCCGCCGCCCTGAATCATGAAACCGTCGATGATGCGGTGAAATATCGTGTTGTCGTAGAAACCGTCTTTTACGTATTGCAGGAAATTGGCGACGGTGAGCGGCGCCTTCTTGGCATCGAGCTCGAGCGCGATGACGCCGAAATTGGTATGAAGCTTGACCATATGGATCCCCTGGCTGGTTGGTGGTTTCCGGGCGGCGGTTTACAGGATTTTGGCGCGCTCGATGAAAACCGGTTTCGAGGGCACGTCGCGGTGTGGCGGTTTGCCGGGGCCGGTTGCGACCCTCGCGATGCGGTCGACGACGTCCATGCCCTTGACCACTTTCCCGAATACACAATAGCCATAGCCTTGCGGCGTCGGTGCGGTAAAGTCGAGAAAGCCGTTGTCGGCGACATTGATGAAGAACTGCGCGGTGGCGGAATGCGGATCGGCGGTGCGCGCCATGGCGATGGTGCCCGTGGTGTTCTTCAGGCCGCTGGCGGCTTCGTTTCTGATTGCTTCCCGCGTTTTTTTCTGGACGAAATCGGCAGTGAAACCACCGCCCTGGATCATAAAGCCCGGAATGACGCGGTGAAAAATGGTGCCGTCGTAGAAGCCGTCTTTTACGTACTGCAGAAAGTTTTCCACGGTCTGCGGTGCCTTGTCGGGATGGAGTTCCAGCGTGATGGTGCCCATGCTGGTCTTCAGTTCGACCTGGGGTCCGGCAGCGCCGAGATTGAAGGAGACGAGCAAGCTGACAATCGCAAGGAGAAATCTGAACATGATGACTCTGAAAAAAACGGGCTGGTATGCGGCGGCCGATGCTAGGCTGCGCCCTCATACACGATTTTCCACGTCGCGCCTTCCTTGATCCAGTATTGCCGCTTGCGCATGCGGTTGGAAAGATTGTTGCTTTCGTAGTCCTGTTCGAAGGTGACGACCGCGAGGTTGTCCATGCCCGGATAGAGGAACATGCTGAGCTTGTCGATTCCGACCTTGATCCAGGTCTTGGCGGCATTGACCTGCCGCTTCTGCTGCGACCAGTCCTTGAGGGTCAGCCTGTCCGAGGAAAATGCCGCCGAATAATGCGTCAGATATTTTTCCGTGGCGAGGCTTTCCCAGTCCCGCCGCCAGCCCTCCACGCTGCGGGTGAGCTCGTCTCTCAGCGAGTGGTTGGCGTCGGGATTCACCCACTCGACGTTGTTCGAAATGATCACGGGCGTGAGTCCGATCTGGACATTCCGGCCGATGGCTTCGAGATCCTCGTTGGTGAGCGCCACACAGCCGTCGCTCGAGCGTGGCGGGCGGCTGTAGGTGTCGAAAGGCACGCCGTGCAGCCAGATGCCGAAACCGTTGCGGCCCTGGCGGCGATCCCATTCGTTCGGATAGTTGATCGGATAGGCGCCGTTGCCGTAGAGGCTGCTTTGCTTGCCGTAAATGGCATTGAGTTTTTCCCGCGGCAGGCTGCTGGTGACGTGATAGACCCCCAGCGGGGTTTTCTTGTCGCCTTCCCGGTATTTGCCGAAGCCGTTCTTGCCGATGCTGATATAGTAGTCGGCGATATAGCGCGGCGTGCCGTCGCGGTTTTCGAATACGTAGAGGGTGGATTTCGAGGTATCCACCACGAATGCGTATTTCTGTTCCGGCTGCAACTGCACCAGGTAACGCGGCACGCGATCGACGGGCCGCTCCTGCTGGTAGCGCGCGAGGCGGGCCTTGGCTTCGTCGCGCAAATCGGTGAGCCGGTCCTGCGGCGCGCCCTGGTCGTTGCCCAGCGTGGTGAGCGGCCGCGTCCGCGCCAGCAGCAAATC
>JBKBXX010000072.1:0-18150 GCA_046313915.1 Burkholderiales bacterium
ATTTCGCAATGCAGCAGCCCGCGCCGCTCGAAACGATGGGAAGAGATATCCTCGTTGTCCCAGCGCTTGATCGGATAGCGCGACAGGATGGCATTACCGTGATGCCCGGCGTCGTAAATCGCGTTCTTGCCATAGGCGAAATCCTGCCACACCGAATCGGCGAGAAACTCGTACTGTGGAATGTCGGGCCAGTTCTCGTAACGCGCGGCATGGCGCTCCTGATTGCCGTGGACTTCCTGCAGAAAAACCACATCGCTGTCGAGTCCGCGCAGCTTGTCGCGCAGCTCGTGGATTGCCATGCGGTGCGCGAACGGGGAAAAACCCTTGTGGATGTTGTAAGTGGCTACGCGCAGGATCCGGTTCACGGCATCATCTCGAAGTATTTTTCAAACAAGCTGGAACCGTCGAAATAGCGTCAAACGAGAGCAGGCCGTCTCGTGCGGTATATCGAGCCAGATTCCGCCGGCTGCCGCACATGCGGTCGGGAAAAAACCAACGTTGCGCCGCCCTGGCCGCGGGAAAGCTCGCTCTTGGAGTCAGGACGCGGCCAGCATGCGATCCAGCGCAATGCGAGCGAGCCCGGCTTCCCGGGGCGGCACCTTGATGCGATTGATGATCTTTCCTGCCACCAGATTCTCGAGTGCCCACGCCAGATGCTGCGGATCGATGCGCTGCATGGTGGAGCACATGCACACCAGCGGCGCCATGAATTGCACAACCTTGCCTTGCGTCTTGAATTCCTCGGCGATACGGTTCACCAGATTGAGCTCGGTGCCGACCAGCCAGCGGCTGCCCGGAGCGCTGGCGGCAATGGTCTTGATGATGTAATCAGTCGAGCCCACATAGTCGGAAAGCTTGCATACTTCGAAATTGCACTCGGGATGGCTGATCACCATGCCGCTCGGATTCTGCTGGCGCCAGCGCAGGATATGCTGCGCCTGGAACATCTGGTGCACCGAACAGTGCCCTTTCCACAGCAGCACCCTCGCCATCTTGATCTGCTGCGGCGTCAGTCCGCCCATTTCCTGGTCGGGATCCCAGACCAGCATTTCCGACAGCGGGATATTCATCAGGTAGCCGGTCCAGCGTCCAAGGTGCTGGTCGGGGAAAAACAGCACTTTCTCGCGCCGCGCAAAAGCCCACTCGAGAATCTGGCGCGCATTGGTGGAAGTACAGACGATGCCGCCGTGCTCGCCACAGAACGCCTTTAGGTCGGCAGCGCTGTTGATGTAGGTAATGGGGGTCACGGTCTGGTCCGGATCGAGCACCTGCTTCAGTTCCCGCCATGCGCGCTCCACCTTCGGCAAGTTGGCCATATCCGCCATCGAGCAGCCGGCGCCGAGGTCGGGAAGGATGACCGTCTGTTCGGGCTTGGACAGGACATCGGCCACTTCGGCCATGAAATGCACGCCGCAGAACACGATATATTGCGTGTCGGTCTGTGCCGCGAGTTTGGAAAGCCGCAGGGAGTCCCCGGTCAGATCCGCGTGCCGGTAGACATCGGCGCGCTGGTAATGATGGCCGAGGATCACCGCGCGCTTGCCGAGCCGGGCCCGCGCAGCAAGGATACGCTCCTGACAGGCCTCGTCCTGAAGCGGTTTGAAACGATCGAAAGCCAGCGTGGTTTCCTGCATGCCGTTTTTACTCAACGCACAAACATCAGAGTGTCGAACATTACCATAACGTGACAAAAAATCCAGCCCGCCGCCGGGCCCGCGTCCCCGCGCTGATCGCGGCCGTGGTTCCGACATCGCGCGACGCGAAACCGCGCCGATCCTTTCCGGAAACCGGTTCCATATCATGGACGGGGCGGCGTCAGCGGTTTTCCGCCGCCAGCCGCTGCGGCAGTTCCCGTATGGCCTCCGCGTTGCTCCATGAGAATACCTTGTCCGCGGCCTCGCGCCACGCCAGCCATTCATAGTGCAAATGCTCTCTCGGTGACAGCGTGACCGGCAGCGGACGCGGCAGCAGCAGACCGAACACATGCTCGGTGTTGTGCGTGACGCCAGGAGCATAGCGATGGCGCCAGTGGCTGTAAATTTCATAGCGGTTCTGTTTGTGCCAGTCGCTCAGACGGTATTGCGCCGCGTCCAGCCCGGTTTCCTCACGAAGCTCGCGGCAGGCGGTCTGCGCGGGCGATTCGCCCTCGTCCTGGCTGCCGGTTACCGACTGCCAGAATCCCGGCCGGTCGGCGCGCTCCAGAAGCAAAACCTGCAGATCGGGCGTGTATACCACCACCAGCACCGAAACCGGAATTTTGTAGAAGCGGCCCTTGTTCACAGCGTCGGCAGCAGCATCCCGCGCGGCTGATGATCGATCAGCACGATGAAAATCCTGCCTTTCTGCTTCCAGTACCTCGCAGCATAGTCCAGAATCTCGAGCAACAGGGAAAAGTCCCGCGGCGCTGCCTGCGCGAAATGCGCGGCATGCGTCACGTTGATCACATAGCCTTCCGCCTGCCACCACGAAAAATCCTGCAGACAATCGGCAAGCGCATCCCAGTTGGCACCGAACGTCTCGGGAAAATCAAATTCCTGCTGACAGACGGCGAGCAGACGCTTTTTACCGTCCACCCGCGCAAGATCGAGGTCGAACCACGCCAGGCCTGCCGCGAGCGCCTTTTTCTGCAACGATGCCGGAGAAGACGGCGTGAAATAGATGCCGGAATCCTTCGCGTTCAACGGCTTGTCCGAATCTGCCTTCATTGCCGGATGCGCCTGAAACTCTTGTAGTGGTCGTCAGTATAGTAGAACTCGCCATTTTTACCGGCCACCAGCCGGCGGGCGCCGCGGTTGGCGACAGCGGGCGTTCTTACGGTGTATTCGCGGTAATAGCCGCGCTCGCGAGGCGGCAGGAGTTTCTCGTAATTGCCGAATATCGCACCGTCGCGCTCGTAGGGGAAAGGTCCACCCTGCCTGATGAGCGCGAGCGTCTCGCGCGCTTCGCGCGGCAGGTCTGCAACCGCAATTTCCGGCAGGCCCTGCCGAATCCCGGCGACGTTTCCCGGCGCCGTTGCCGCTGCGGAGGCAGCAAACGCAGCAGCCAGCAATGTGACCAGGAAACCCCGCAACAACTGCTTGAAAAAGCACATTCCTCTTTCCCGGCGCCCGGAACGCCGGGCGCTACTGGGTTTTTCCCTGTTCCACGTGGCGCAGCCTGATATGCAGCTCGCGCAGCTGTTTTTCGTCCACCGTGTTCGGCGCCTGGGTGAGCAGACATTGCGCACGCTGCGTCTTCGGAAACGCGATCACGTCCCGGATCGATTCGGCGCCGGCCATCATGGTCACGATGCGGTCCAGCCCGAAGGCGATTCCGCCGTGCGGCGGTGCGCCGTACTGCAGCGCCTTGAGCAAAAACCCGAACTTGGCCTGGGCTTCCTCCGGGCCGATGTTGAGCGCATCGAACACTTTCGACTGCACGTCCTGGCGATGAATCCGCACCGAGCCGCCGCCGATCTCCCAGCCGTTCAGCACCATGTCGTGCGCCTTGGCGCGCGCGGCGCCGGGATCGGTGTCGAGCAAATCCTCGTGACCGTCGGCGGGCGCGGTAAACGGATGGTGCATTGCCATCCAGCGCTGGTCCTCGTCGTCCCACTCGAACATCGGGAAATCCAGCACCCACAGCGGCCGCCAGCCGCTTTCGGCAAGCCCGCGCTCGTGTCCGACCTTTGCGCGCAGCGCGCCCAGTGCCTCGTTCACGATCTTCGCCCTGTCGGCGCCGAAAAAAATCAAGTCGCCGTTCTGCGCACCGGTGCGATCGAGTATGGTCATCACCACCGACTCCGTCAGAAACTTGAGGATCGGCGACTGCAGCCCTTCCGCACCCCTCGCAAGATCGTTGACCTTGATATAGGCGAGGCCCCTCGCGCCGTAAATCTTGACGAACTCGGTATACTCGTCGATTTCCTTGCGCGTCAGTTCTCCACCCCGCGGCACGCGCAGCGCGGCAACGCGGCCGTCCTTGAGCTGCGCCGCCTCGCGGAACACCTTGAATTCGACATCTTTCATCACGTCGGTCAGTTCGGTCAGTGTCAGCGGAACCCGCAAATCGGGCTTGTCCGAACCATAGAGCGCCATCACTTCGTCATAGGTCATGCGCGGGAAAGGGTTCTGCAGATCGATGTCGAGCACTTCCTTGAAAACGGTGCGGATCAATTCCTCCATCAATGCCGTGATTTCCTGCTGGTCGAGAAACGAGGTCTCGATGTCGATCTGTGTGAATTCAGGCTGGCGGTCGGCGCGCAAATCCTCGTCACGGAAGCACTTGACGATCTGATAGTAGCGATCGAAGCCCGAAATCATCAACAGCTGCTTGAACAGCTGCGGTGACTGCGGCAATGCAAAGAAGTGGCCGGGGTGCACCCGCGAAGGCACCAGGTAATCGCGCGCGCCTTCCGGCGTCGAGCGGGTAAGCATCGGCGTCTCGATGTCGATGAAACCATGGCGGTCGAGAAAATTGCGCACCGCCATTGCCGTCCTGTAGCGCAATCGCAGATTGTTCTGCATCTGCGGCCGCCGCAGATCGAGAAAGCGGTATTCGAGACGCACGTTCTCCGACAAATGCTCGTCGTCCATCAGAAACGGCGGCGTGAGCGATGGATTGAGGATGTCTATGGTCTGTGCCAGCACCTCGACCTCGCCGCTGACCAGATTGGGGTTGACGGTTCCCGCCGGTCTTTCGCGCACGCGGCCCGTCGCCTTGATCACGAATTCGTGCCGCAGCCGGTCGGCGACCTGGAACGTTGCCGGACTGTCGGGGTCGCACACGAGCTGCACCAGCCCTTCGCGGTCGCGGAGATCGACGAAAATCACGCCACCGTGGTCGCGGCGGCGGTGTACCCAGCCGTAAAGGGTGACGGTCTGCCCGAGGTGCTTGCGGTTCACCAGCCCGCAGTATTCGCTACGCATATTTTTATGAATGAAGAAAGATTGAAATTGGAAAAATCGGGACAGGCCCGGTCTTAGCGGTTGACAGCCGGGGCAGGAGGTTCCCTGCCGCCGGCAACCTGACGCGCATCGGTCGGCCTGCCGGCACTGCGGGGCGCCACCACACCCATCGAAATGATGTACTTGAGCGCTTCGTCGACACTCATGTCGAGCTCGATCACATCGGCCTTCGGCATCATCAGGAAAAACCCGGAAGTCGGGTTGGGCGTGGTCGGGACGTAAACGCTGACGAAATCGCCGTGCAAGTGGTTGGCGACATCGCCGCCGGGCACCCCCGTCTGGAAAGCGATGGTCCATGCGCCCTGACGCGGATACTGCACCAGCAGCGCCTTGCGGAAAGCCTGGCCGGAGGGGGAAAACAGCGTATCGCTCACCTGCTTCACGCCGTTGTAGATGGAATTCACCACCGGAATGCGCGCGAGCAGACTTTCCCAGAACAACACCAGCCGCTGGCCGATGATGTTGGCAGCGAGCAACCCCGTCAGGAACACGATGAGCAGGGTCAGCACCACCCCCAGCCCCGGGATATGCACACCCAGCCATTGCTCGGTGCGAAGCTGCAGCGGCAGCAGCAGCAGCGTCTGGTCCATGGTGCTCACCAGCAGGTTCATCACCCACAAAGTGATGACCAGCGGCACCCAGATCAGCAGGCCGGTGATGAAATAACGTTTAACCAGGGTTCTTTTGGGCATTTTGAACGGCAGGACCGACCACGTGCCGCATCCTTCTTCATACTTGCGCAGTTCCGGGCGAGATCGCGGCCGCGCCGCCGGACACGATTAACGATTACCGGCGGTCGCTCCGTGCAAAACGGACGCGCCCGCGATAACGCCTCAACTGCAAGCCGGGCAGGTGCCGCCGCCGCAGGGCGCCTCGGTCTTGGATTCCTTGGCGTTTTCCTTGGCAGCGCTCGTCGCAGACTGGTCCTCCCTCTTTTTCGACGGGGAGGCGTTCTTGAAATCGGTCACATACCAACCGCTGCCTTTGAGCTGGAAACCAGCCGCGGTCACCATTTTGTTGAACGTCCCCTTGCCGCATTCCGGGCAATCGGTCAGCGGCGCATCACTCATGCGCTGCAGGTATTCTTTCTGATACCCGCAGGAAGCGCAGCGATACTCATAAATTGGCATGGCAGCACCCCGAACAAAAAAACCATTATACCTGAATCGGTTACAAACCGTGAGCGTCAGATGGGGATGGTTTCCGGAATTACAAGGCTGGGGAACGCCCCCAGACAAGGTTTTGCGCGGTGCGGCAAAACACGGCAAAATCCTGTCCCTACGCAGGGGGCCGGGATACCGCCGGCATCCCGCCCGAGCACAGCGCCGGGAGCGGATTCGCCCCGGGGAACCGCCACCGTCCCCGCATTCTCGCGCCAGGCGCGATATGATGCGCGTCGAATGCTCCATAGCGCGGAGTGCCTTGATGGCCAAAAAGTCCGAAACCTTCCGGCAACTGATCGCCCGCACCGAGAAACTGCCGCCGCTCGTCACGGCTGTGGTACACCCGTGCGACCCGGAATCGCTGCGTGGTGCCGTGATCGCGCAGCGCAGGAACCTGATCCGGGCCGTGCTGGTAGGCCCGGAACACAAGATCCGGCGGGCCGCGGCTGCAGCCCGTCTCAGCATCAGGGACTGCGAGATCGTCAGCACCGAACACAGTCACGCGGCAGCCGAAACCGCAGTCAGGTTGGTCCGCGAGCAACGCGTCGAGTGCCTGATGAAGGGCAGCCTGCACACCGATGAGCTGGTGAGTGCAGTGGTCGATGCCGGCAAGGGGCTGCGCACGTCGCGTCGCATCAGCCACGTGTTCGTGCTGGATGTGCCCGCCTATCCCCGCGCATTGCTCGTGAGCGATGCCGCGATAAACATCAGCCCCGATCTCGAAACCAAGTGCGACATCGTGCAAAATGCGATCGATCTCGCGCATGCGCTGCGCATCGACCGCCCCCGCGTGGCGATCCTGTCGGCAGTCGAAACCGTGACGCCGAAAATTCCTTCCACCATCGATGCCGCCGCATTGTGCAAAATGGCGGATCGCGGCCAGATCACTGGCGCAATTCTCGACGGGCCGCTCGCTTTCGACAATGCGATTTCGGAAGCCGCGCGCCGGGTAAAGCGAATCGAGTCCACCGTGGCCGGCCGTCCCGACATACTGGTCGTACCCGATCTGGAGGCGGGCAACATGCTGGTAAAAACGCTGCAGTATCTCTCCGGAGCAAAAACCGCTGGCATCGTTCTCGGCGCCCGGGTGCCCATCGCCCTGACGAGCCGCGCCGACACCGTCCAGTCCCGCCTCGCTTCGGCGGCCATAGCGGTATTGCTGCACCATACCCGGCACAGCGGGCGCCTGGTTTCATGAGCGGCCAGATACTGGTCCTGAACGCCGGTTCGTCGAGCATCAGGTTCGCGCTGTTCGCCGCCGTCTCCGAGCCGGCGCGCGTATTGCACGGCATGATCTCGGGGATCGGCGCTTCACCCGCTTTTGCCGCCCACGATGCCGGCGGCATGCCGCTGCCCGCGCGCTTCGTCACCACCGATCTGCCCCGTCCGCTATCCCATGCCACGGCGCTCGCCTGGCTGCTCGAATGGCTCGCCGCGGAAGGGCACGCCGATCATGTCATCGGTGCCGGTCATCGCGTGGTCCACGGCGGGGAACGCCATGCCGAGCCGGTGCGTATCGATGCTGCGGTATTGTCCGATCTCGAACGGTTGTGCCCGCTCGCCCCCTTGCATCAGCCGCACAACCTCGCCGCTATCCACGCGCTGCTGGCACTACGGCCCGATCTGCCGCAAATCGCCTGTTTCGACACGGCTTTCCATCGCACCCAGCCGCTGCCGGCACAACAGTTCGCATTGCCACGCGAAATTACGGAGAGCGGCGTGCGGCGCTATGGTTTTCACGGTCTTTCGTACGAGCACATCGCCGGGATGCTGCCGGCGCGCCTCGGTGATCGCGCCGACGGGCGCGTCGTCGTTGCCCATCTCGGCAATGGCGCCAGCATGTGCGCGCTGCTTCACCGTCGCTGCGTCGCCACCACCATGGGATTTACGGCACTCGATGGCCTGATGATGGGCACCCGCTGCGGTGCCATCGACCCCGGCGTGCTGTTCTATCTGATGCGGGAAAAAGCAATGTCGGCAATCGAAGTCGAAGACATGCTCTATCGCCGCTCGGGATTGCTCGGCGTATCGGGCATCAGCAGCGACATGCGCGACCTGCTGGCAAGCAGCGACCTTCGCGCACGCGAGGCCGTCGAGCTTTTCGTCTACCGTGCGGCGCGCGAACTCGGTTCGCTCGCCGCCGCCCTCGAAGGGCTGGACGCACTGGTATTCACCGCTGGCATCGGTGAACGCGCGGCGGCGATACGCGCCATGATCTGCGAGAAAGCGCGCTGGCTCGGCATCGAGCTCGATCCCCATGCCAACGCCGCGCATTCCGTGCTTATCAGTGCGCCGGCGAGCCGGGTCGCCGTATGCGTCATCCCCGCCGACGAGGAAGTCGTGATTGCACGTCACACGCATCGCCTGCTGACGTAGCAGCGTTTGCCCCCTGCGGCGGCCGGCGGCGAGTCTCAACACCTTCGTGCATTCACGGTATGATACGGGGCCTCGACTGAACCGATGTTGGGAAAAAACGCGAAGATGAAAATTCTCGTCCTCGGCGCCGGCGGCATCGGCGGCTATTTTGGCGGCAGGCTGGCGGCAGCCGGCGCCGATGTCACCTTCGTGGTGCGTCCGCGCCGCGCCGAGCAGCTCAGACAAAACGGACTGGTGATCAAAAGCCCGCGCGGCGATTTGCGGCAGCCGGTCACAGCACTACTCGCGCAGCAGCTACGCCCCGGTTACGATCTGGTGTTCCTGACGTGCAAAGCCTACGATCTCGCCTCGGCGATCGAAACCGTCGCCCCCGCGGTCGATTCGCGCACGGCGTTGTTACCCGCGCTCAACGGTATATCACATCTCGATGTTTTAAAAGAGAAATTTGGCAAAGATCGAGTGCTGGGCGGGGTTGCCCAGATCGCCGCCACGCTGACACTGGAAGGCGAAATCCATCATCTGAGCGATTTTCATGTGCTCGGTTTCGGTGAATTGGGCGGCGAACACTCGCCGCGCTGCGAGGATTTCGCGCGACTTTGCGCCCCAGCCGGTTTCACCTCGCGTCTGTCGGACGACATCCAGCTCGAGCTATGGGAAAAATTCGTGTTCTTGTGCACCCTGGCCGCCATGACCTGCCTGATGCGCGCAAACGTCGGCGCCATTGCGCGCAGCGAAGACGGTGCGACCCTGATGCGCGAGATGCTGGAGGAATGCCGCAAGGTGGCCGCCGCTTCCGGTCATGAGCCGCGGCCGGAAATCATGGCGCGCTATGCGACCCTGCTGACCGACCGCGGTTCGGCTTTCACCGCCTCCATGCTGCGCGACATCGAGCGCGGCGGACTCACCGAGGGCGAGCATATCGTCGGCGACATGCTGCGCCGCGCCCGCGCCCTCGATATCGACGCCCCACTGCTGCGAGTCGCACGCGCCCATCTGCAAGCCTACGAGCAAGGACGCAGCACCGCATAAAACGCCGCACCGTAAAACCGGCTTCGCCTCCGACTCCGATGCAAACCGTTCCTGTTCCGGAAAACCGTTGAATGCCCCCATGATTTCCACCGCCACCGCCAGTTGCGGCGAGCCGGCAATCGCCGGCAACCGCGTCGAACTGCAACTGCTCACCACGCTCAAATGCAATCTCAGATGCAGCTATTGCAGCCTCGCCGTGGGCAAGATCCTGCGCTCCCAGAAGCACGCGACCTATAGCGTGGAACAGCTCGAGGCGTTCGTGAAAACGCATCTTGCCGATAAGGAAGTCTATTTCACACTCTACGGCGGCGAACCGACGCTCAATACCCGTTTCATCCTCGAGCTGATGGAACGCTTCCCTGCCTGCCGCTTCAACCTGCAGACCAACGGCACGCTTCTGCACCGCGTTCCGGACGAGGTTCTCGCCCGGCTGTCCAACATCATGATCTCGGTGGATGGCGGCGAGAAAACCACCGACAGCTACCGCGGCAAGGGAATTTACCGGCGCGCGCTCGACAACGCCGCCAGGATCCGCGCCAAAACCTCGGGCACGCTCACGGCGCGGGTGACGTGGTGGAGCGGCGACACGACTTTCGAAGAACTGGACGAGCTCACGCAGTCTTTCGATTACGTCTATTTCCAGTTCGCCCAGCAGGAAGGCGCGCACCCGCCGCAGTCGGTGGCGCAGAAAAAAACCGTGCTCGCCCGGCTGGTCGCAAAATTCTTCGCTTCGGATGCGCTCTATCCTGTCGTACCGGTGATGGGCACGGTGCGCAACAAGGTTGCGCCGTGGCGCATCAATGAATTATCGGCCGGTCTGACCCAGTGCCGGGTTTCGACCAACCTGCTGAACGTGATGCCCGACGGGAAAATCTACCCGTGTCCGGACATGCTGTACTCGAAAGAGCTGCTGCAAGGCGATGTCGTCGGCAACTGGCTGAAAAAAAGCCCGCTCCAGCCGCATCCCGCCATGCCGTGCCGCGAGTGCGCCGCGTACCATTACTGCCGCGGCAATTGCATGAAAAACCTGCATCTCGCCTATGTGAAAGACGATGCGAACTGGCGCAACGAGGTGACTGAGCCCACCTGCGAGCTGATCCGTTTCCTGGGCGAGGAAATCGACCGCCACGACCCCGCCGGCTGGTATGCCAAGGCACCCCTGCCGCTCAGAAACCGGCTGGTCAATGCAGAAATCTACGAGTTTTGCGAGGTCATGCCCTGAGGTTGCGGGCCGCCCCCGCCGTTGATCCGGCGCGGCCCGTCGCGTCAGCGAACCAGGGAGAAAGGCGGCTTGCGCCCGCCCCCGGCCGGCTAGAACGGGATGTCGTCGTCCATGTCCTCGAAACCGCCGCCCCCCTTCTTGGCAGAAGCGGCAGGCTTGGCGCCGCCGGCAGCCGCCGCGGGTTCGCGCGTCATGGGTTCCGCGCCGCCGCCGCGCCCGCCGAGCAATTGCATGCGGTCGGCGACGATTTCGGTCGAGTAACGGTCCTGCCCCTCCTTGTCCTGCCATTTGCGGGTGCGGATGCGGCCTTCGATGTAAACCGGCGAGCCTTTTTTCAGATACTCGCCGGCGATCTCGGCGAGCTTGCCGAAAAAGGCGATGCGATGCCATTCGGTATGTTCCTGTTTTTCACCGTTTTTATCCTTCCACACGTCGGTGGTGGCGATGCGGATGTTGGTCACTGCGTCGCCGCTGGGCAGATAGCGCGTTTCCGGATCGGCGCCCAGGTTGCCGATGAGGATCACTTTGTTGATCGAAGCCATTCAGGTTTCCCCCGCGATTAATTTGAGCATATTCTGTTCGTCAAAACCGCCGCTGTCCACTTCCAGATACGCGGCACGTTCCTCGACCGCCACGCGCGCCGTGTGCACACCAGGCAGCGATTGCAGCCGGGCCGCCAGATGCCGTGCCCGCTCGGCGTCGAGTTCCGGAATGGCGTAGATGCGCGTGCTGCGCGTTGCCGGCACCTGCATGCCGAACGCCAGCCCGAGCCAGGCCGCCAGCAGCCCTCCCCCGAAAACGACCACCGCCGTGCCGCCCCAGTGCTGATAGAGAAAGCCGCCCGCGGCAGCGCCCAGAAAAGCGCCGAAAAACTGGACGCTGCTGTAGATGCCGATCGCGGTGCCTTTGGCGTCCGCCGGCGCGATGCGCGAAATCAGCGAAGGCAGGGATGCTTCGAGAATGTTGAACGCCGTGAAAAACAGCAGCAGGAAAAGGGCGATCAGCCACACGTTGCCCGTCAGCCACGGCAGCGCCAGATAGACGGCCAGCAACAGCGCCACGGAACCGATGAATACCAGCTTGACCTGCCCCGCCCGTTTCGCGCCCAGCAATGCCGGCAGCATCAGCACGAACGAACCGATCATCACCGGCAGATAAACCCGCCAGTGCTGTGCGACATCCAGTCCCGCCTTGCGCAACGCGAACGGCACCACGATGAACAGCGCCATCAGCACCGAATGCAGCACCATGATCCCGAGATTCAGGCGCAGCAACTGGGTATCGCGCAGCACGCGGCGCAACTGGCCCGCGGCATGCCTGTCGCGGGCAACCGCCTGCTGCGGCGCATCGGGAATCACGCGCCACACCACGACCATCGCCAGCAGCGCCAGCACCCCGGTCATGGCAAAAATACCCGGCACACCGATGACGTGATTGAGCCACGGGCTCGCAACCAGCGACGCCGCGAAGGTCACGCCTATGGTCGAACCGATCATCGCCATCGCCTTGGTGCGATGCTCGTCGCGCGTGAGGTCGGCCGCCAGCGCCATGACCGCCGCCGAAATGGCGCCCATGCCCTGCAGCACACGGCCGGCGATGACCACTGCGATGTGGGTGCCGAGCGCGGCAACGAAGCTGCCCACGGCAAAAAGCACCAGACCGGCGTAAATCACCGGCTTGCGGCCATAGCGGTCGGACCACCAGCCGAACGGGATCTGCAACAGCGCCTGGGTAAGGCCGTAGGCGCCGATCGCCACGCCGACCAGCGTGAGGTTGCTGCCGCCGGGCAGGCGCTCGGCGTAAATCGCAAACACCGGCAGGATCACGAACATGCCGAGCATGCGCAAGCCGAAAATTCCCGCCAGGCCGATGCTCGCGCGCAGCTCCCGGGGACTCATTCGGTCGCTGTCAGCCATGGCCTGCCGGAACTCTATGAGGGGGTAAAAACAGATTGGGCATGGACATCGAAGTTCGGTATATTAGCAGGTTTGGTCCGTTCTGGGCTTCGCGCTTGGCCATCAATCAGCCTCAAGTCATCCGTTTGCACACTTCCGATCCGGAATCGCCGGCGCGCGGCGCCGACCTCATCCGCATCCGCGGCGCGCGTACGCACAACCTCAAGAACATCAGCCTCGATCTGCCGCGCAACAAGCTGGTCGTGATCACCGGACTGTCGGGTTCCGGCAAATCCTCGCTCGCTTTCGATACGCTTTATGCCGAAGGCCAGCGGCGCTACGTCGAATCGCTGTCGGCCTACGCGCGCCAGTTCCTGCAACGCATGGAAAAACCCGATGTCGATCTGATCGAGGGCCTGTCGCCGGCAATTTCGATCGAGCAGAAAGCGACCAGCCACAATCCGCGCTCCACCGTCGGCACGGTCACCGAAATCCACGATTATCTGCGGCTGCTCTACGCGCGCATCGGCGACCCGCATTGCCCCGATCACGGCATTACCCTCGAAGCGCAATCGGTATCCCAGATGGTCGACCACGTGCTGCAGCTGCCCGAGGATACGCGGCTGATGATCCTCGCGCCGCTCATCGTCGGGCGCAAGGGCGAACAGGCCGAGCTGTTCGACGAGCTGCGCGCCCAGGGTTTCGTGCGCCTGCGCATCGACGGCGAAGTCCACGAAATCGATGCCCTGCCCAAACTCAAAAAAAACGTCAAGCACACGGTGGAAGTCGTGATCGACCGCCTCAAGGTGCGGGCCGATGCCAAGCAGCGTCTCGCCGAATCGTTCGAAACCGCGCTGCGGCACGCCGAGGGCCGCGCGCTCGCGGTCGAGATCGATTCCGGCAGGGAACATCTGTTCTCGGCAAAGTTCGCCTGCCCGGTGTGCAGTTACTCGCTGCCGGAACTGGAACCACGGCTGTTTTCCTTCAACAACCCGATGGGCGCCTGCCCGCGCTGCGACGGCCTCGGCAGCATCAGCTTCTTCGACCCCAGGCGCGTGGTCGCCTTTCCCGAGCTGTCACTCGCCTCCGGAGCGGTCAAAGGCTGGGACCGCCGCAACCAGTTCTATTTCCAGATGCTGCAATGCCTGGCGAGCCACTATGGTTTCGACATCGAAGCGCCGTTCAACACGCTGCCGGAAACGGTACAAAACGCCGTGCTCCACGGCTCGGCAGGCGACAAAATAAAGTTTGTCTATATCGGCGAGCGCGGCAACAAATTCGTCAAGGAACACGCGTTCGAAGGCGTGATTCCCAATCTCGAGCGCCGTTACCGCGAAACCGATTCCATCGTGGTACGCGAAGAGCTCGCCAAATATCTCAACAACCAGGTGTGCCCGGAATGCAACGGCACACGGCTGCGGCGCGAAGCACGTCACATCACCGTCGCCGGGCGCACCATATACGAGATCAGCGCCCTGCCGCTGGCGCAGGCCATGCGTTTCTTCGAGGAAATCAGGCTGTCGGACGCCAAGCAGGTGATCGCCGACAAGATCATCCGCGAAATCATCAACCGCCTGCAGTTTCTCAATAACGTCGGTCTCGACTATCTGTCGCTCGAGCGCTCGGCCGATACGCTCTCGGGCGGTGAAGCGCAGCGCATCCGGCTCGCCAGCCAGATCGGCTCGGGACTGACCGGCGTCATGTACGTGCTCGACGAGCCTTCCATCGGGCTGCATCAGCGCGACAACGCGCGGCTGCTCGACACCCTGAAACGGCTACGCGACATCGGCAACTCGGTGATCGTGGTCGAGCACGATCAGGAAGCGATCATGAGCGCCGACCATATCGTCGACATGGGGCTGGGCGCCGGCGAACACGGCGGCCAGGTGATTGCGCAAGGCACGCCGCAGGAAATAAGCTGTCACCCCGAATCGCTGACCGGCCAGTATCTCGCCGGTCGCCGCCGCATCGAAATTCCCGCGCTGCGCCACCACCCCAGCCGCCAGCGCGAGCTCGTGATCGTGGGCGCCTGCGGCAACAACTTGAAGAACATCACGGTCAGCATACCCGTGGGCCTGTTCATCTGCGTCACCGGCGTCTCGGGTTCAGGCAAGTCGACGCTGATCAACGACACGCTCTACAACGCCGTTGCACGCCATCTCTATGGCAGCGCAGCCGAACCCGCGCCGCACGAAGCCATCACCGGCATCGAATTCTTCGACAAAGTGGTCAATGTCGATCAAAGCCCGATCGGCCGCACGCCGCGTTCCAATCCCGCGACCTACACCGGACTGTTCGCACCGATCCGCGAATTGTTCGCCGGCGTTCCGGCGGCGCGCGAACGAGGCTATGGGCCGGGGCGCTTTTCCTTCAACGTCAAGGGCGGGCGCTGCGAAGCGTGCCAGGGCGACGGCATGCTGAAAGTCGAGATGCATTTCCTGCCCGACGTCTACGTGCCGTGCGACGTCTGTCACGCCAAGCGCTACAACCGCGAGACGCTGGAAATCCACTACAAGGGCAAAAGCATCCACGAAGTGCTGGCAATGACCGTGGAGCAGGCCGCGGTCTTTTTCAGCGCCGTACCGGTCATCGCGCGCAAACTGCAGACCCTGCTCGACGTCGGCCTGGGCTACATCACGCTGGGCCAGAGCGCGACCACGCTCTCCGGCGGCGAAGCGCAGCGCGTCAAGCTCGCACTCGAGCTGTCCAAACGCGACACCGGCCGCACGCTCTACATTCTCGACGAGCCGACCACCGGACTGCATTTTTACGACATCGATCTGTTGCTGCGCGTGCTGCACCGCCTGCGCGACCACGGCAACACGGTGGTCGTCATCGAGCACAATCTCGACGTCGTCAAAACCGCCGACTGGGTCATCGACCTCGGGCCCGAAGGCGGCGATGGCGGCGGGCGCATCGTCGCCGAAGGCACACCGGAAGACGTAGCAGAGAACAAGGCGAGCCACACCGGCCACTATCTCAAAGCCGTGCTGGCTTGGAAAAACCAGCGACGAAATGATTAGATGATCCAGCGATCAAAACCAGGCTGCGGGCCAGCGCAACGTCAGCAATTTTCCGTTATATATACGGGCCATCGAATCCTCGAGCCACTCAATCACCGATTACCCAATCACCCAATCACTACCCGTCATGTCGCCCCGTGACCTCTTACTAGGCAGCTTCCAGGCGGCGCTTGCCGCCGCCGATCCGTTGCAGATCGTGCCGCAGCACCTGCCCCAGCCGCCCAAAGGCAAAACGCTGGTGATCGGCGCCGGCAAGGCCGCGGCGGCGATGGCGCTCGCGGTCGAGCAGCACTGGCCGGCCGCAGCACCGCTCGACGGCGTCGTCATCACGCGCTATCGGCATGGCCTGCTCACCAACCGCATCACGGTGATCGAAGCCGGCCACCCGGTTCCCGACGAAGCGGGCGAGAAAGCGGCACAGGAAATTCTGCGCCGCGTGAAAACCCTGACCCGCGACGATCTGCTGCTCGCCCTCGTCTCCGGCGGCGGCTCGAGCCTGCTTGCGCTGCCGGTCGCGGGCATCACCATGGCCGACCTAAAATATGTTACAAAACAATTACTTATGTCCGGAGCGCCGATCCAGGACATGAACACCGTGAGAAAACATCTGTCGGCGATCCAAGGTGGCCGGCTCGCCGCCGCATGCCGCGCGCCAGTGCTGGCGCTGGTCATTTCGGACGTGACCGGAGACGATCCGACGCATATCGCTTCCGGGCCGTGCGCGCCCGACCCGACGACTTATCAGGACGCGCTCGACATCCTCACGCGCTTCGGCGTCAAGGCGCCCGCGGCGGTCATGGAACATCTGGCACGCGGCGCCCGCGGCGAGATCGCGGAAACACCCAAGCCCGGCGATCCGGTTTTCCGGCGTGTGGAAAATCGCGTGATCGCCACCGCGCACGCCACGCTGCAGGCGGCGGCGCAGTTCTTTGCCGCCCACGGCATCCAGCCGGCGATCCTCGGCGATTCGGTGACGGGCGAAGCGCGCGAAGTGGCCAAGGTCTACGGTGCGCTCGCGCGCGAAGTGAGGCACCACGGCCTGCCGTGGCAGCCGCCGGTGGCGCTGATCTCCGGCGGCGAATGCACGGTGACCGTCAAAGGCAACGGCCGCGGCGGGCGCTGCGCCGAATTCCTGCTGTCGCTCGCGATCGATCTCGACGGCATGGCGGGTGTACACGCGCTCGCCTGCGACACCGACGGCATCGACGGCTCGGAAGACAACGCCGGCGCCATCCTCGCCCCCGATTCGCTGAAACGCGCCGCAAAAAAGAAACTCTCGGCTGCCAGGCTGCTCGAAAACAACGACGGCTACGGTTTTTTCAGTGCCCTGGGCGATCTCGTCGTCACCGGCCCCACCCGCACCAATGTCAACGACTACCGCGTGATCCTGGTTTCCTGAGGCCCGCCCGGCGAATGCAGGCGTGCCACGGGCGCAAACACCGCCTATGCATATTCGAGGCCGGTGTCGGCGAGCCCGGCCAGCTTGATGTTCTCCTGGTTACGTGCCGCATCCGCCGCCAGCACGCCAAGCTCGCCTGCCGTCATGCCGCCGTTCAGCAGATCGACGTAGGGCTGGGCCTCCTGCGTGGTCGGAGCGCTGCCCATCAGGTTGGTCCAGAGCAGATTCACAATCTGCCGCGATGTCGAAGCGCCCGCCGCGCCGACGGCGAGCGCGGTCAACGCTTCATAGCTCATGCCGCCGTCGAGATATTGCAGCCCGATGCCGACATAGACCTTGTTGGAAACGGCCGTCGGGCCGAACACCGCGCCCAGAATCCTGGCCACTTTGCCGGCGTTGCCGGTGAGATCGAGCGCAAGCTTCGCGTCGGCGAACTGCACACGCTCGATGCTGGAAAGCGTGTCACTGCCGTCCGGGCCGGAGATCGTGAAACCGGAAGCGGTTTTATTCACGACATGGGCCGCCCGGTTCCCGCCAAACAGCGCCGTGTCCAGGCCGGCGCCGCCGTCCAGTTTGTCATTCCCCGCACCACCGGAAAACGTATCGTTGCCGCCCCCGCCGGCAAGCGTGTCCGCCGCGGCTCCGCCCGTGCGCGTCACGGGCACCGCGCCTTCGGTCAGCACTGCCGCAGTGGCCGGATAGGGCGAAGTTGCGGCGATCACATCGACACTGAGCTTGCCGCCAAAACTCGACGTGCGGACAAAACCCATTCCCTGGCCGGTTTGAAACGGCTGCACCGTGAAATCGATCAGATACGCATGGCCGCTGTCCACGAGGTCGCCTGCTTTCAGGGTGGTGAAATGTCCCGACCCATCGTTCAACCACACCACGGGTCTCGAAGACGAGGGGGAGCTGCCGCCAAACCAGGGCGCCACCACGAAATCGGGGGCGCCGTCCCGGTTGAAATCCAGAACATTGATGAACTTGCCCCATGGGGTCCGCGTGGCCTGACCCGCAATACCTCCGGAGCGGTCAGCCGCCGCCACGCGCGCAGCCGTTTCATCAACGTAGTTCTGATTGCCGTGGTCGATCAGTAT
>JBKBXX010000073.1:0-18063 GCA_046313915.1 Burkholderiales bacterium
CGGGCGTTTCCCAGATAGAAACGTTCTTCCAGGCTTCTGGATGACCGTGATTCGGCGCATTTATCTCCGCAGGTCAACGGCTTGCGCAGGTCCGACCCCCTCATTCCCCCGACCCCCTCATTCCCCCTCATTCCCATTCCCCTGCAGCACCCCGAAGTGCAGCAGGCGATGGCGCGCCAGGGACTGGAAGCGGAAACCGGCACGCCGCAGGAACTCGCCGCCCGCATCGAGGCCGAAACCGCGATGTGGGCCGCGGTGATCAAGGAAGCGGGCATTCGCGCCGAGTAATTCAGTGGCTCGCCCATTTCCAGCCACCAAGGCTTCATTGCGGTTTGACTCCGATCTTCTTCAGCAGTGGCACCCATTTTTCCCGTTCCGACTTGATGAGGGCCGCGAACTGTTCAGGGGTGCTCGCAATCGCTTCGATGCCCAGCTCGAACAGTTTCGCCTTTATTTCCGGTACGGCCACTGCTTTCTGTGTTTCCTGCTGGAGGCGCCTGATGATGGCTTTGGGTGTTCCCGCCGGCACGGCGAAGCCGTTCCAGGAGGTGGCCTCGTAGCCGGGCACGCCAGCCTCGGCGATGGTCGGCATGTCCGGCAGCAGCGCGGAACGTTTTGCCGTGGTGATGCCCAGCGCGCGCAGCCGGCCCGCTTTCACATGTGCGATGGATGAGGCGATCTGGTCGAACGCGATCTGCACCTGCCCGCTCAGCAGATCCGCCATCATCTGCCCGCTGCCTTTGTACGGAACGTGCACGATGTCGATTTTTGCCAGCGCCTTGAACAGCTCAGCCGTCACGTGCGTCGTTCCGCCGACGCCGGAGCTGCCGAACGAATATTTGCCGGGCTGGGATTTGGCGAGGCTGATGAGATTCGCCACGGACTTCACGGGCTGCGACGCAGGCACGACCAGAATCAACGGCAGCGCGCCGATCTGCGTGACCGGCGCAAAATCCCGTTCGGCGTCGTACGGCAATTTGGCGTACAGGTAGTGGTTGAACGCCATCACGCCGGTGGTCGCCAGCAGGATGGTGTAGCCGTCCGGGTTGGCTTTCGCGACCAGGTCCGCGCCGATGTTGCCCCCTGCACCTGCCCGATTGTCCACGATCATCTGTTGTCCCATGGCGACACTCATGCGTTCGGCCAGTATGCGCGCGGTGACATCGGTCGAGCCTCCCGGCGAAAACCCGACCACCAGCCGCACGGGCTTGGCGGGATAGGCTTGCGCCGTGACGGGGACAACGGCGGACAGGACAGCCATCAGGACCAGACGGGGCAGATGCTTCATGGTGTTTCTCCCTGTTCAAGTGAAGTGTTTGCCGTGATCAGATCACAAACCGGGCAGGCCGGCAACGGCGACAGGTCGCGAGCCGCGACGTCTCTGTCAGCTACTGGAGCGCTGCGACCGCACGGGCAATGCGCCGCCCGGCCTCGACCACGTTGTCCAGCGAATTCGCTATGGAAATTCGCACATGCGGGCTCAACCCGTAGGCTTCGCCCGGCACCACCGCAACTCCGGCCTGCTCCAGCAGATAGAGCACGATATCCTGCTCTTTTTCGAGCACCTGTCCGTCGGGCGTCCTGCGGCCGAGCAGACCCGCGCAGCGGGGAAACAGATAAAACGCGCCCTGCGGACGGTCGCATACGAGCCCCGGCACTTCGCGCAGGATATCGAGCATGCGGTCGCGCCGCGCCTGGAATACCGCCGCCCGTTCGGCGAGGAATTCCTGCGGACCATTTAACGCCGCGACGGCGGCCCATTGGCTCAGCGAGTTGACTCCCGCCGTGCTTTGCGACTGCATCTTGACCATCGCACGGATCAGTTCCCGCGGACCCGCGGCAAAACCGAGACGGAAGCCGGTCATCGCGTAGGCTTTCGAGACGCCGTTCACTGTCAAGGTGCGCGCCGCGAGATCCGGAGCCACCTGCGCCATCGTGCAGAACTCGACGCCATCGAAGCGCAGGTGCTCGTAGATGTCGTCTGACAGCACCCAGACGTGCGGATGACGCCGCAGCACTTCCGCCAGCGCCAGCAACTCGTCGCGGCTGTAGATGGCGCCGCTCGGGTTGCCGGGCGAATTGAGCAGCAGCCATTTGGTTCGCGGCCCGATCGCCGCGTCGAGCTGGCCGGGCGTGAGCTTGAAACCATGCTCGATGCGGCACTCGACGACGACCGGCGTGCCGTCCGCGACCAGCGTCATGTCGATGTAGGAAATCCAGTAGGGCGCCGGAATGATCACTTCATCACCCGCGGCAACGGTGGCCTGCAACGCATTGAACAGGATCTGCTTGCTGCCGGTGCCGACCATGATCTGGTCAAGCGCAAAATCAAGGCCGTTGTCGCGCCTGAACTTACTGCGCACCGCTTCCTTCAGCAGAGGAATGCCGTCGATCGGCGGATAGCGCGTTTCGTTACGCTGCAGCGCATCCACCACCGCCTGTTTGACGTGGGGGGGAGTGTTGAAATCGGGCTCGCCGATGGTCAGACCGATGACGTCGTGGCCTGCGGCCCGCAATTCGCGCACCTTCTGTGCGGCGAGCGTGCTGGGCGACATCTTGATTCTGGAGACGCGAGGCGAGAGGGGAATCATCGGGAGGTGGCTCCGGTAGCGATGTGAAATTTCAACGGATTGCCCTTTGGATTTGCAATCGGGCGCAGTGCGCTCGGGGGCATCGGCAGCAAGGGATCAAGCTCAAAGACAAAGATATGAACCCCCATTGCTTTGTTTCAGGGACAAGAGGGCTGCGAAGACCAGCAGAAAGAGAAGTGGAGTTATCGAGTCGATGAGTGTCAGCAGCTTGAAACGAGAATTCGTTTTCAGCAATTTCCACTCCTCGTCGAATATATGAAAGAGACCGTGCCGGTTTTCGATTTGTCTGAGCACGTCGAATTTCGCGCCGTAGATGACTCCGAATGCCTGCATGTGCATGATCCAGACGATACAAAGGAGAATCCCGACCAGGGCCGCCAGTGTCAGCACATGGCCTCGGACATTTGCAAAGATGCCATCCTCGCCGGCCATTGAAACAAAGACGAACAGCGCCGACACGACCGAAAGATAGAATTTCCTGCTGTTTTCGTGGCGAACGCCGATATTGCCGACGTCCTGCCGATAAGCCTTGTATTGCTCGATGTGGTCGGTCATGCCGTCCTCCTTGTCGAAGCGGCCGATGATTCCGATGCATGGTTTTCAAGTGGCCCTGTTTTTCTTCGTGCCTGGCGCGTCCCGGCTTGGGACGTCACTTCCGGTAGAGCTTGCGTAGCGCGCGCACGTCCTTGATTTTCTCGAAGTTCCACAGCGCATCCAGCAGTGCCTGGCTGCGCCGTTTGCTGAGGATGGGAGCGATCAGGTCGAGGGCTTTCTCTTCTTCCTCGGCGCGCGTGAGCGGGTTCTCGAAGCTGCCTTTCGCCGCCAGCGTCTGGTGCTGCAGCACGCGCCCGTCCCTGAGCCGGATTTCCATCACGCAGCGCCAGCGGCGTTGCGCATCGGTGAGCGCGGGATCGCCCACGGCCTCGATGCGGCTGCGCAGCGCGAGCACTTTGCGGTCCTTCATGCGCTTGAAATCGTGCGCGGATTGGAACGTGACCGAACCGTCCTGCAGCATGATGGCGAGCAGGTGCTGCACGCAGATATCGGGCATCGGCCGGTTGTCGACGATTTCCAGTTCCTTGTCGGGCATGCGGCGATGAGTTTTCCGACATCGTCGGCCTTGAAGCGATGCTCCTGCATCAGGTCGTGCAACACGTGCAGCGGTCCCTGGATCGGGCCGCCGACTGGCCAGCGCTTGATGCCGCCGCGCAGCACTTCGTAATCGGCGCCCAGCCCGCGGACGAGCGCTTCCGGTTCGGTGCCCGCTTCGGAGCCGAAGGTGTAGAAGAAGTCGCGCTCACCGGAAAAAACGTCCTCGACGCCGGTGAAGCCGTTGGCAGCCATGAGTGCGGCGGTGGTGCCGTTGTGCGCCGGCATGCCACCCATCGCGTACGCTTTCTCGATGTGTTCGGGATCGCGGAACATGGTGTACATGCCCGAGGCCTGCTGCGCCGTGTAGGAAAGCATGTAGCGCACGCGGCGCGCGTCGAGCCCGAGCAACGCGCCCGCCGCCGCGGCGGCGCCAAAGAGCTGGCCGAAAGCGCCGGCGTGGTGTCCCGAGCACAGCAACGGCATCGGTTTCAGCGCGAGCAGCAGCCGCGCGCAGATGTCGTAGCCGAGCACGATGGCGCGCAGCACCGCCGCGCCGGAAAGGCGGCGGCGTTCGCCGATGGCGAGCGCCGCCGGCGTCACGCTGGTTCCGGGATGCGTGAGAGAAGGCGGGTGCGTGTCGTCGGTCTCGTCGGCATGTCCGAACATGCCGTTGGCGAGCGCCGCGTTGGCGGCCGAGGTCACGATGCGCGTTCCGATCACGCCCGCTTCCGGCCTGCCGCCCAGAGTTCGAATATGCGCGATGGCCGCTTTGCCGGGCGGCAGGCGGGAACCGGAGACCATGGCGGCGACCGTATCGACCAGGTGGATTTTTGCCCGCGCCATGACTTCGCGCGGCGGTGCCTTGCGCACGGCGCCGGCGATGTAGGTGCTGAGCGCGAGCATGAGCGGGGAAACTTCCTGGCGTGCTTTATCCATGGGTGGGCGGGCCTGCTTCGGGAATGGGGGGCGCATCATTGTAGCGCAAGCATCCCGGCGGAAAAGAAGCCGGGATGCGCAAATGGGCACGATGGGCGCGCACGCCTTATTTCGCCTCGCTGCGTGAGGCGAAATAGTCGATCGCGCCGTTGAGCGTGGCGAGCTGGCCGTAATCCGCTTCCGGCACCTCGATGCCCAGGGCTTCGTGCAGGCGGATCACGAGATTCAGAAAATCATAGGAATCGATGTCGAGCTGCTCGCGCAGCGGCTTGTCGGGCGCGATCGCGTCGAGATCGGCTTCGGGCGCGATGGCGCCGAGGGCCTCGAGGAGGGCGGCCCTGACCTGCTCGCGTGTGGCCATGGTGTTGAACCCGTTTCAAAAAAATCGGCGAAAACAATCGACTGCCGCCGACCGCGGATGACCGCCGTTCGAACTGCAATGTCGAAAGTTTTTGTCGTCTATAAAATTTCAATAAAAACAATATGTTACATAATTGCATCGCGCCCGATCGCAAAAACTCCGGGTTTGGATTTTCATCGGGGTCGATCGGCGTCGGTCGGTGGTTGATCCAGTTGCTCCGGCTGTTGCAGCAACCGGTCGAGCGCGGCGAGAAACAGCGCGCCGTGGTGGCCGTCGCTCGCGCGGTGATCGGCGGCGAGCGTGGCGGTCAGCACTTTGCGCGCGACGATCTGCCCTTGCTCGACCCGCGGCCGTTCGGTGATTTTGCCCAGACCGATGATCGCGACCTGCGGCGGATAGATGACGCCGTAGACGCTTTCCACGCCCTGCTCGCCGAGGCTCGTCAGCGTGGCCGTGGGGTCCGTCATTTCCGAACTTTTCAGCCGCCCGCCACGCACGCGGTCGATGAGGTCGCGCAAATCCGCCATCAGCCGGTCGAGGTTCTTGCTGTCGGTGTCATGGATGGCGGGCGCGACCAGTCCGCCGCCGCGCATGGTGATCGCCATGCCGAGATGCACCGCCGCCGCCGGCTTGAAGCCGCCGTCGATCCAGAAGCCGTTCAGTTCGGGCACTTCGCGCAGCGCGAGCGCCACCGCTTTCATCAGCGGCGCCACCGCGAGCAGGCGCTCCCTGACGCTACGCTTCAGATTTTCCTGCGCGAGCCACGCCATGAGCGGCGTCACGTCGATTTCGGTCGCGAGATAGTAATGCGGGATTTCGCGCTTCGATTTCGACATGGCGGCTGCGATCGCCGCGCGCATCTGCACGCGCCAGTCGGCTGCGGTTTGTGGGGGCGCAGTTTTCCTGCTTTGCGCAGCGCGCTCGATGTCTTCGCGCGTGATGACGCCATCGGCGGCGGCTGGCTGCACACTCGCCGGATCGATGCCGAGTTCGGCGGCAAGCTTGCGCGCAGCGGGCGAAATCTTGGGACGCAACGCCGTGGCCACCGCTTTTTCCGCAGCCGGGGAAACGGCAGATGCGGCCGTTGCGGGCGGGGCAACGGATGCCTTGGCCGCCGGAACCGTTTCCGGCGCAGCAGGTCCGCGAGCAGCCGCGGGTGCCTCGCCGGGGGCGCGCAGCAGCGCCAGCACCGCACCCACCGGGACTTTCTGTCCCGGCTGCACGAGCAGCTGCTCGACCGTGCCTTCGTTCCAGATCTCGACGTCGATCGCGCCTTTCTGGGTCTCGACCACCGCGACCACCTGGCCGCGCTTCACCTGCTGGCCGGGTTCGACCTGCCACTCGACCAGGGTGCCGGCTTCCATGTCGGCGCCGAGCGTGGGCATGCGGAACTCAAACATGGGCCCCCACCGCCTTTTTCGCGGCGTCGACGATGCCCGGCACTTGCGGCAGCGCGGCGTCTTCCAGGTGCTTGGCGTACGGGATCGGAACCTCGACGCCGCATACGCGCGCGAGTGGTGCGTCGAGTTCGTAGAAAGCCTGTTCGACGATGCGCGCCATGATTTCCGCGGCGAGGCTGCCGCTTTTCCACCCTTCGTCGACGATTAGCGCACGATGCGTTTTCATCACCGATGTCATGATCGTGGCGTCGTCGAGCGGCCGCAGCGTCCTGAGATCGATCACTTCGGCATCGATGCCTTCTTGCGCCAGCACCTGTGCCGCCTGCAGCGTCTTGTCGAGCGAACCGCCATAAGTGATGAGGCTCACGTCGCTGCCTTCGCGGCGCACTGCCGCGCGGTCGATGTCGACTGCACCGGCGCCGGCGGCGAGTTCGCCTTCCATGTTGTAGAGCATGATGTTTTCGAAAATGATCACCGGATCGGGGTCTTCCAGCGCGGTCCACAACATGCCGCGTGCGTCTTCGAGTGTTGCCGGCGCGACGATGCGGATGCCGGGAATGTGCGCGTACCAGCCTTCGAGGCTGTGCGAGTGTTGCGCCGCGAGCTGGCGTCCGCCGCCGGTGGCCATGCGGATCACGAGCGGAACGCTGAACTGGCCACCCGACATGTGACGCAGGGTTGCGGCGTTGTTCACGATCTGGTCGAGCGCGAGCAGACTGAAATTGACCGTCATCACTTCCACGATCGGCCGCATGCCGGCCAGCGCCGCGCCGATGCCGGCACCGACGAAAGCCGATTCCGACAGCGGCGTGTCGCGGATGCGTTCTTCGCCGAATTCCTCGAGCAGGCCCTTGCTCACTGCGTAGGCGCCGCCGTAGCGGCCGACGTCCTCGCCCATCAGGAACACCCGTGGATCGCGCGCGAGCGCTTCGCGCAGCGCCATGCGCATGGCTTCGCGATAGGTGGTGCGCGTGGTGGCGGGCGCGGCGCTCATGATGTGGCCCTCGGTGTATAGACATCCTGCGTCAGCCGTTCGACCGGCTCCCAGGTACCGGCTTCGGCAAAAGCAACGGCCGCGGCTATTTCGGTATCCGCTGTCCGTTCGATGGCGCTCATGCCGGCGTCGTCGATCCAGCCCCGTTGGCGCAGGGCGGCGCTGAAATTTCTGATCGGGCAGCGCTGTTTCCAGCGTTCGACTTCTTCCTTGCTGCGATAGAGCTCGGGGTCGAACATGGAATGGGCGCGAAAGCGATAGGTGCGGAACTCGAGGAACAGCGGGCCTTGACCGCGGCGCACCCTCTCCGCAGCGCGTTGCGTGGCCTCCATGACCGCGATCACGTCCATGCCATCGATGCTTTCGGCACGAACGCCGTAGCTTTCCGCCTTGGTGCAGAGATCGGTGTTGGCTTCGGAGCGTTCCAGTGCGGTACCCATCGCATAGAGATTGTTTTCGCACAGGAACAGCGCCGGAACTTTCCACAACGCCGCCAGGTTCATCGATTCATGAAACTCGCCTTCGGCGATCGCGCCCTCGCCGAAAAAGCATGCCGTGATGTGCGGCAGGCCCTGCATGCGCTCGGCGAGCGCAAATCCGACGGCAAGCGGCAATGCGCCGCCGACGATGGCGCTGCCGCCGTAGAAACGGGTTGCGGCATCGAACAGGTGCATCGAACCGCCGCGGCCGCGGCTGCAGCCTTCGACCTTGCCGTACATCTCGGCCATGATGGCGCCGGCGGCGATGCCGCGCGCGAGCGCGTGACCGTGCTCGCGGTAGGTGGCGAACAGCGCATCCTCCGGCCGCAGCGCGCGCATCGCGCCGGCGGCAACCGCTTCCTCCCCGATGTACAGGTGCAGAAAGCCGCGGATCTTACCGGCGCTGTAGAGTTCGGCGCATTTTTCCTCGAAACGCCGGATGCGTATCATGTCGCCGAGCAGCGACAGCGCGAGATCACGATTGATGTTCATGTGCCGCTCTCCAGCGTGGAGATGTCGCCTTCTGGCAGACCCAGCTCGCGCGCCTTGAGCAGGCGCCGCATGATCTTGCCGCTGCGGGTCTTGGGCAGGCCCGGCAAGAAGTCGATTTCCTTGGGGGCGACCGCAGCGCCGAGACGCTTGCGCGCAAAGCCGAGCAATTCGCGCCGCAGCGCTTCCGAAGGCTCGAAGCCGGTCTTGAGCGAAACGAAAGCCTTGACCACTTCCAGCGCCACCGGATCGGGCTTGCCGATGACGCCGGCTTCGGCTACCGCCGGATGTTCCATCAGCGCGCTCTCGACTTCGAAAGGACCGATCAGGTGGCCGGAGGATTTGATGACGTCGTCGGCGCGGCCGACGAACCAGAAATAGCCGTCGGCATCGCGCCTGGCGAGGTCGCCGGTCAGATAATAGCCGCCGGCAAAACACTTGCGATAGCGCTCCTCTTCATGGAGATAGCCGCGGAACATCGATGGCCAGCCCGCGCGCAGCGCGAGCTCGCCTTGCACGTCGTCGCGGATTTCGATTTCGATGCCGCCGTCTTCGCGGCGATGCACGATGGCGGCATCGATTCCGGGAAGCGGGCACCCCATGGAACCCGGCTTGATGTCCATCGCGATGGTGTTGGCGATCATGATGCCGCCGGTTTCGGTCTGCCACCAGTTGTCGTGGATCGGCAGTCCGAAAGCCTCGATGCCCCACAGCACTGCCGGCGGGTTGAGCGGTTCGCCGACACTGGCGATGAAGCGCAGGTCGGGAAAATCATGGCGGCGCGCCGCCTCGGCGCCGCTTTTCATCATCATGCGTACCGCGGTGGGTGCGGTGTACCAGACGCTGACACGTTCGTTTCCGAGGATGCCGTACCAGCGTTCGGCGTCGAAATCGCCTTCGTCGACCACGCTGGTGACGCCATTGGTGAGCGGCGAGATGATGCCGTACGAGGTGCCGGTTATCCAGCCGGGGTCGGCGGTGCACCAGAAGACGTCTGCAGGGTGCAGATCGAGCGCGAGTTTCCCGGTGACGTGATGGGCGACCACTGCGTCGTGCACATGCAGTGCGCCCTTGGGTTTGCCGGTGGTGCCGCTGGTGAAGTGCAGCAACGCAGGATCTTCGGCAGCGGTCGGCGCTATGACATATTGCGAAGCGGCGGCTTCCAGCAGCCGGTGAAAATCGTGCGTGCCGGGCGGCGCGGCGGGTGCGTCGTTTTCGGCAATGATCAGCACGTGTCTGAGATGCGGGAGGCTTTCGCGCAGGCCGGCGATTTTTTTCAGGTAGAGGCTTGCGGTGGTGACGAGCACCGAACCTTCGCCGATGGCAAGCCGGGTGCGGATGGGCTCGGGACCGAATGCCGAGAACAGCGGGCATGCCACGCTGCGGTGCTTGAGCGTGCCCAGCACGGAAATATAGAGTTCCGGGATGCGGCCGCACAGCACGAATACCCGTTCGCCCTTGCCCACACCCAGGCCTTGCAGGACGTTGGCGAAACGATTGGTGAGGTCGCGCAGCTCGGCATAGGTGTATTCGCGTCGCGCACCGTTTTTGCCCAGCCAGCGCAGGGCGACGTGCGAGGCGCGCGAACCGGCCGCATGGCGGTCGACCGCTTCGTGCGCGATGTTGATCCCTTTGCCTCCGGGCAGGCCGTCGAGCAATCTGCGGGCTTCGTCCCACGAGAACGAGGCGCGCGCCTGCTCGTAATCGGCAAGATGAGGAGCGATCCGGCCGGGGGCCGTTTTCGGAATGAGGTTGGTCTGCATGGCACGGCACCGGTCACATTGTGCAGCCTGGATTCCTCTTGCCCTGTAAAAAGAAGTATCTTCATCTGCTGCCGGAAGTACTTGATGCAGATCAAATCTGCCTCAGATCACCGGCAGCGCGCATATCGCGATGATTTGACGTAGAATTCCCGCCTCGTCCGAACACAGCCGCAGGGAATCTTTAACGCAATGAAAATATCCGCGATCCATTCGACCACCGTGCCGATCGCTTCGGCGATCCGCAACGCCTATATCGATTTTTCCAAAATGACCGCGAGCGTGGTGGCGGTGGTGACCGACGTCGAAAAGGGCGGTAAACCCGTCGTCGGCTACGGCTTCAATTCCAACGGCCGCTACGCCCAGGCGGGCCTGCTCGCCGAGCGCTTCATCCCGCGCCTCATGCAGGCCGAGCCGCGGTCGCTGCTCAACGACGACGGCACCAACCTCGATCCGCACCGCATCTGGGCATGCATGATGGCGAACGAAAAGCCGGGCGGACACGGCGAGCGCTCGGTCGCGGTCGGCGTGCTCGACATGGCGGTGTGGGACGCGGTGGCCAAGATCGAGGGCAAGCCGCTTTATCGCCTGCTGGCCGAGCGTTACAACGGCGGCAAAGTCGACGACAAGGTGTTCGTTTATGCCGCGGGCGGCTATTACTATCCGGGCAAGAACCTCACGGCGCTGCAGGACGAGATGAAAAAGTATCTCGATCTCGGTTACAGCGTGGTCAAGATGAAAATCGGCGGCGAGTCGCTCGCCGACGATCTGAAACGCATCGAGGCGGTGATCGAGGTCACGGGTTCGCCGGCGCGGGTCGCGGTCGACGCCAACGGCCGCTTCGATCTGAAGACTGCGGTCGAGTATGCGAAAGCGCTCGCACCCTTTGGCCTCTTCTGGTACGAAGAGGCGGGCGATCCGCTGGATTACGCGTTGCAGGCCGAACTCGCCCACCACTATGACCATCCGATGGCCACCGGCGAAAACCTGTTCTCGATGCAGGACGCGCGCAATCTGATCCGCTACGGCGGCATGCGCCCCGACCGCGACTGGCTGCAGTTCGACTGCGCGCTGTCCTATGGCCTGGTCGAGTACCTGCGCACGCTGGCGATGCTCAAGGAAAACGGCTGGTCACCGCGCCGCTGCATTCCGCACGGCGGACACCAGATGTCGCTCAATATCGCGGCCGGCCTGGGGCTAGGCGGCAACGAGTCCTATCCGGATGTGTTCCAGCCTTTCGGCGGTTTCGCCGACGGCACACCGGTGGAAAACGGTTACGTCAGGCTGCCCGACGTTCCCGGCGTCGGCTTCGAAGCCAAGGCCGCGCTCTACGAAGTGATGAAGGCGCTCGCGAGCTGACGGTTTAAAAACAAGACATGTTTCGCACTGAGCATTCCCTTTAACATCCGCTTGACGGATACACTGAGAGCACGGAGAACGGCGACGGGTAGCCCGGATGGAGCAAGGCGCAATCCGGAGCCGGGTTTTGTGAGTGGTTGGAATCCCGGATTGCATCCAGGCTACATGAGTTTTACGGGGCCTGAGTCTCCTGCGGCCGCCGCGCGCCGCATTGCCAGCACTCGGTGAACTGGCCTTCGAGAGTTTCACCGCATTCCGGACAGCGCCAGCTTGGCGCGCCCAGCTCGCTCGCGAGCGTGCCTTTCAGGAAAGCGACCAGTAACCTGTCGGCCTGATCGAACTGCGTATCGTCGGTGATCCACACTGAACACAGATCGACCGGCAGTTCGCCCCAGCCGCTCGTCAGCATTTCCCCGCGCACCACGGCTGCGATGCCGTGGGATTCGAGGAAACCTTTGACCACATGCGCTTCCAGCGCGTGTCTGGCGACGTGGATCTGCTTCAATGTTTTCCCGCGGTGTGTTTGGGCTATAATTTTACGATCATCATTTTGCCGGCCGCGAAGCGGTGGCCGCGACAACCGTAACGATACAATGGGGGATCAATGGCGACAATACGCATCGTGAGCGGCGGCGCGGCGCAAGCCGTGGTGGAGAAAATCGCCGCCGATTTCAGGCGCGATACCGGTCACGAGATCAATGCGGAATTCAGCGCAGTCGGCGCCATGAAGCAGAAAGTGGTTGCCGGGGAACCGATCGACCTGGTGATCCTGACCGCGGCGCTGGTCGATGAACTGATCGCTAGCGGTTTCGTGGTGCCGGGTTCGCGCTTCGATCTGGGCAAGGTCGGCACCGGCGTCGCGGTGCGCGCCGGCGCGCCGTTGCCCGATGTGTCGAATGCCGGGGTGTTGCGCGCCAACATGCTGGCGGCAACCGCGATCGTGTGTCCCGACCCGGCGGTGGCGACCGCGGGCAAGGTGGTGATGAACCTGGTCGGGAGGCTGGGCATCGCCGCGCAGGTGATGGACAGGATGCGGTATTTTCCCAATGGTTATGCGGCGATGGCGTGGCTTGCGGCGAGCACCGGCCACAACGAAATGGGGATCACCCAGATCACCGAAATCCTGCCCAACAAGGGCGTGACCCTGGCCGGCCCGCTGCCGGACGAACTGCAGATGAAGACGGTTTACTCGGTGGGGCTCGCGTCGCGGGCCGCCAACGTCGAGGCGGCGCAAGCGTTCATCGCGCGGCTCGCCGCGCCCGCGGCGCGGCCGGTGCTGGCCGCAGCCGGATACGAGCTCGATAATCGGGAAAGAACGTAGGCCGTGAGCGGTAAGCGGAAACGATAGGTCAGAGTTGACTGCTCACCGCTCACGATTCACCATTCACCATTTACGGATTTCTCATGAACCGCATAGTCCATCTCGCACTAAAAGTCGACGATCTCGAGAAGTCCACCGCGTTCTACCAAAAAGTGTTCGGCTTCCGGGAGGCGGAAACCCGCAAGACTCGGGACCACCTGTCGCGGCACCTGACCGACGGCGCGCTCGATTTCACGCTGATCCAGTACGACGAGGGCACGCAGTCCGCGGAATCCAGGGCCTCGGGCGCGGGGCCATGCATTCATCATTTCGCGATCGAAGTCGACGACGTGGAAAAATACACCGCCGAAATCCGCGGCCAAGGCTGCGAGATCATCAGCGATCCCGGCGTGATCCCGGTCAAGTTCCGTGCGCCCGGCGGCATCACCGCTGAAATCGTTCCGGTCGGCCGCTACAAGAAACCCGCGCCGCCCGGGAGTTTGCCGGACCCGGGGCCGACAAACTCCTGAACTGCTAGAATCCCAGCGTTCCCGCGTGCCGCATTCCGAGATGCGCTGCAGGCCTTTCCATATAACCATAATTCAGGGCGAGTTTCATGGGGGAATCCTGGTTCAAACGCGGTGATGTGGTGTCGGGCGCGCTGCTCGCTGCACTGGGGGGATATATCATCGTCGAGGCGCGGCGGTGGGATTACATGGGGTCCGAAGGGCCCGGTCCCGGCTTTTTCCCGATGTGGTACGGCATCGCCATGGTCGCGCTCTCGCTGCTGCTGATCGTGGGCGATGTGCGGCAGAAGGCGCGGGCGGCTGTGCAGCCCGTCGACCGGCATGAAGTCGGCCGTGCACTTTTCACCTGGGCAGCGTTCGCGGGATGCGTCGCGCTGCTCAAGGTCCTCGGTTTCATGCTCAGTTTCGGACTGCTGACGCTGTTTGTGGTGGCGGTGATGTACCGGCGGCCGCTGCGAGTGGCGCTGGCGGTTGCGGCCGGCAGCAGCATCGGTTTTTATCTGATCTTCCCTCTGGCGCTCAATGTGAGCCTGCCGGTCGGCATGTTCGGATTCTGAGATGGATATCCTGAGCGGCATGCTGCATGGTTTCGTGGTCGCGCTGATGCCGGCCAATCTGTGGTGGTGCTTCGTCGGCGTGTTCCTCGGCACCGTGGTGGGTATACTGCCCGGACTCGGGCCGGCGGCCACCATCGCCATGCTGCTGCCGCTCACCTTCCAGATGAATCCGACCACCGCGCTCATCATGCTGAGCGGCATTTACTACGGCGCCAAGTACGGCGGATCGACCACGTCGATCCTGCTCAACGTGCCCGGCGAGTCGGCCTCGGTGGTCACCTGTCTCGATGGCTACCAGATGGCGCGGCAGGGGCGCGGAGGTGCTGCGCTCGGCATTGCCGCGATTGCTTCGTTTGTCGCCGGCACCGTCGGCGTGGTGGCGCTGATGCTGGTCGCGCCGCCGCTCGCCAAATTCGCGCTCTCGTTCAGTTCGCCCGAGTATTTCGCGCTGATGAGCCTGGGACTCGCGATGGTGGTGCTGCTCGCCGGAAAATCGATGGTGAAGGCCCTGCTCGCCATGCTGGTCGGCCTGTGGATAGCCAGCATGGGAATCGACCTCTTTACCGCCACCTCGCGCTTCACTTTCGGCAATTCCGAGCTGCTGGACGGCATCGACTTCGTGGTGGTCGCGATCGGCATCTTCGCGCTCGGCGAGGTGCTGGGCAATATGGAAACGCGCGAAGGCGCCAGGATGTTGCCGGTGCCCAAAGGGCTGCGCAATCTGCTGCCGACGCTGGCCGAACTCAAAGCGTGCCGCTTCGCGTTCCTCAACGGTTCCGTCGTCGGCTTCCTGATCGGGGTGTTGCCGGGGGCGGGGTCGACCATCGCCTCGTTCATTTCCTACGGCATCGAAAAAGCAGTGTCGAAACACCCGGAGAAGTTTGGCACCGGCGTGCCCGAAGGCGTCGCCGCACCCGAAGGCGCGAACAATTCGGAAACCGGCGGCGCGCTGGTGCCGCTGCTGACGCTGGGCATCCCGGGATCGGGCACCACGGCCATTTTGCTCGCGGCGCTGATCCTGTGGGGCCTCAAGCCCGGCCCGCTGATGATCCAGGACAATCCCGGCCTTTTCTGGGGATTGGTGGCGAGCATGTACGTCGGCAACGTCATGCTGCTGGTGCTCAACCTGCCGCTGATCCCGCTGTTCTCGCAGATCCTGAAGCTGCCGGTCTACGTGTTGTATCCGGTCATTTTCGGTATCTCCATCGTCGGCGTCTACAGCGTGTCGGGCAGCGTGTTCGATACCTGGATGCTTGGGGTATTCGGGCTCCTCGGTTATCTGATGCGCCGGCTGGATTACCCGTCGGCGCCGCTGATCCTGGGTTTCGTGCTCGGCGACAGCATGGAGCGCGCGCTGCGGCAGTCGCTGATGATGTCCCAGGGCGACCTCTCGATACTGGTTTCCCGGCCGATTTCGGCGGTGATGCTGTGCCTGGCGGTGCTGATTCTGCTGCTGCCGCTGTTCCGCAAAGCCGATGCCTGGCGCGTCAAGGCCATTGAGGAAAATGGCTAAGTGATTTTCGTAATGATTTGTTTTCGAGACGGATAATTACATGACAGGAGGAACTCACATGAAAAAATATTTTTCGTGCGTATTGCTTGCGGCAGCGGCGGTGCTCGCCATAGGCCCCGCCGCGGCGCAGTTCAAGCCCGCCAAGCCCATCGAGATCATCGTGCATACCGGCCCGGGCGGCGGCGCCGACGTGCTCGCGCGCTTCATTTCCTCACTGGTGGAGAAGGAGAAGCTCGCGCCGGTGCGCATGCAAGTGAACAACAAGCCCGGCGGCGGCGGACTCACCGCCATGAATTATGTCGTGGAGAAAAAAGGCGAGGCGCATGCCATCGCGATTTTCACCGGCAACTGGATGACCAATCCGCTGACCCAGGCCGAAGCCAAGGTCACCGTGAAGGACATGACGGCGATCGCACGCCTGGTGCTCGAACCGGCGGTGATCGTGGTCAAGGCCGATGCGCCGTTCAAGAGCATGAAGGATTTCATCGACGCTGCCAAAAAGAATCCGGGGCAGATGAAGCAGTCGGGCGGCTCCATCACCAGCCGCGACAACGTGGTGCGGCAGCTGATCATGAAGAATACCGGCGCCAACTGGGCGTACATTTCGTTTCCGGGCGGCGGCGAGCGCATCGCGGCACTGCTGGGTGGCCACGTCAACATGATGGTGATCGAACCGCAGGAGGCGGGCGAGCACATCCGCGCCGGCAACATGCGCGTGCTGGCACAGGTGGCCGAGAAGCGGCTGGCGGGCTTCCCCGACGTGCCCACGCTCAAGGAAGCCGGGATCGACATTCCCAACGTGCCGCAGGTGCGCGGCGTGGTGGCGCCGCCGGGCATGCCGGCCGACGCGGTTGCCTACTACGAGGACCTGTTCGCCAGAATGGTGCAGACCACATCCTGGAAAAAATATCTTGAAGACAACCAGTTCCAGGACGGCTTCACGAAAGGCGCCGAGCTCGCCAGGTTTTTTGACGAATTCACCGACCGCATGCGCGGCATCCTCAGGGAAGCGGGGGTGAAGGTCGTGCGCTGATGATTGCAGTGGGGAGCGAGGGGGGGAGTGAAGGGAAAAAGCCCAGGGACATGCTCTCCGGCGAGGGAGCCGGCCAGGGTGAGCGGAATGATTCATTCATGAATGCGTCCTCAACCGCGAAGTCCGTCGCGGAAACAATTGCCGGGCAGTGCCTCGCGCTGACGCCGGCAGACATCCCGGCAACGGTGCGCACGCGCGCCGAGGAACTGCTGATCGATGTCACCGGGCTGTGTGTGGCCGCGCGCAACACCGACTACATCCGGGCGCTCGTCGCCGGTGCCGATGCCGGCGGTTCCTGCACCGCGATCGGGCACGCTGCGACTTTCGCTCCCGCTGTCGCGGCGCTGATCAACGGCACCGCGGCGCATGGCGAGGATTTCGACGACACTTTCGAGGGCGGCCCGGTGCATTCCAGCGCGGTGGTGATGCCGGCGGTGCTCGCGGCAGCCGAGCGCTTCGGCTGCGATGGCCGCGTAGCGCTGCTCGGCGCGGTGGCGGGCATCGAGACGCTGTGCCGGTTGTCGATGGTGATTCCCAAGGCGATACACAAGGCGGGATTCCATCCGACCGGCATCCTCGGTGCGCTGGCTGCGACGCTCGCGGTCGCGGTGACCTTGCGTCTCGACCGCAGGCAGACCGTCGATGCGCTGGGGATCGCCGGCAGCATGGCGGGCGGCATCATCGAATACCTCGCCGAAGGCGCGTGGACCAAGCGCCTGCATGCGGGCTGGGCGGCACAGTCGGGGGTGCAGGCGGCACGCCTCGGACAGCACGGCTTTCTCGGCCCTCGCACGGTATTCGAAGGCACGCACGGCCTGTTCAACGGTTTCGCCCGCCGCGCCGACGGCGATTATCGCGTGCTCAGTGAGGACTTCGGCTGCAAGTGGTTCATGGAAGGCATTACCTTCAAGCCCTACGCGACCGGCACCATGAACCAGCCTTATGTCGATTGCGCGCTGCGGCTGGCGAAGAAGGGCGTGCGCGCCGAGGATGTCGTCGACGTGCTGTGCGAGACCGCGGAAGGCTACGTGCACCGGCTGTGGGAGCCGCTCGCGTCCAAGCATCGGCCGGCCAACGGCTATGCCGCGAAGTTCAGCACGCCTTTCAACATCGCGGTGGCTTTTGTCACCGGCGGCGCGGGCCTCGCGGCGTTCACCGAACAGACGGTGCGCGATCCGCGCATACTCGCGCTCGCTTCCAAGGTGCGCTATGTCGTCGATCCCGCCAATCCCTATCCCAAGGCCTACACCGGCCACGTGCGCATGACGTTGAAGGACGGCAGCGTGATCGAGGAACGCCAGCCGCATATTCGCGGCGGCGCGCATGCGCCGCTCACGCGCGCCGAAATCGAGGACAAGTTCAGGCGCAATTGCGAATTCGGCGGCTGGCCGCGAGAGCGCATCGACGCTTTCCTCGAGACGATGCCAAAGTTTTTCGAAGGCGCGGTCGACCTCAGATCGCTGCGCGGCTGAGTTTTTAAAAAATGGTTCATCCGGCTTTCGTGTGGGTCACGGCGGCTGGGTATAAGTTGAGACCGCCGCAGTGGAAATAGACGGCGATCTTGAAGTGGTCTGGATTGCGATAACCGCAGGCCCGCTTCTGGACAGTGGCGATCTTGGAGTTCAGGCCCTCGGCAACGGCATTGGAGATGCGATGCGTGAAGTAGGTCAGC
>JBKBXX010000074.1:0-17884 GCA_046313915.1 Burkholderiales bacterium
CGAACCTCTGCGTTTCCTTCTTTCGCGGCTGCCGCACTACCCCCCTTCGGCAGCTTTCGCTGCACTGCTGACGCTGCAGCTCGGAGAGCACATCAATCCAGCGGCGCTGCCGGAGCTGGCGGACAAAAAAATAAGATTAAGAATCAAGGACTTGGGAATAGCGCTGACCTTCCAGGCAAAGCCCGAAGGTTTCAGCGCGTGCAGTGGCGGTGAAACCGATCTCACGATCACGGCTACCGCACAGGACTTCCTCGCGCTGGCGTTGCGGCACGAAGATCCCGATACGCTGTTCTTCAGCCGGCGCCTGGTCATGGAAGGCGATACCGAACTGGGATTGCTGCTCAAGAACACGCTCGATGCCATGGGTGACGAAGCGTTCGCCTTCAGGCTGCCCACCCCGGCACGAGTGGGGCAGGCGCTGCGGCTGCAGCTTCGAGCCGGGCGCTGAAGCCCGCTCCTCCTGCAGCCTCGCGCGTCCTGAAAAGTTGCCGATCCCTCCGGCAACGCCCTCTAGCCGCATCCGGGCAGAATTTGATCCAGATCATGTTCCCCCCATCCGCAGGATTCATAATTCAAGAGTTTTCCATGCACGCTGCGAGAACACAGCGAAACCATGCCGGCAAAACGCGTCAAGGCCGAAGATTTCCTGAATAATTCACCGCTGTTCAAACAGCTCGGTAGCGACGAAATCCGCCGTATCGCAGCGGGCGTGACCGAAATCGAGGCGCCGCGCGGCAGTACGCTGTTCCAGCGCGGCGACCCGTGTCTCGGCTTTCATATCGTGGTCTACGGCCAGGTCAAGCTGGCGCTGCCCACCCCGCACGGCAGCGAAAAAGTGGTCGAGCTCATGGGCCCCGGCCAGAGCTTCGGCGAGGCCGTCATGTTCCTCGACAAACCCTACATGGTGACTGCCGAAACCCTTGTCGACAGCAAGCTGCTGCACGTCGCCAAGGAAACCGTGTCTGCGGAAATCGATCGTGATCCGCGCTTTGCGCGCCGCATGATTGCCGGGTTGAGCCGCCGCCTGCACGAACTGATGACCGATCTCGAAATGGTGAGGCTGCAGACGGGCGCGCAGCGCGTCGCCGGTTATCTGCTGCGCCACCTCCCCGAAGAAGACGACGGCGCAGCGGCGCCACGAGTCATACTGCCCGCCAAAAAAAGCATCATCGCCTCCCGCCTCCACTTCACGCCGGAACACTTTTCGCGCACGCTGCACGAATTATGCGAAGCAGGGTTGATCGAAGTTGAGGGTCGTAGCGTGCTCGTCCTCGATATCGGACGATTGCGCGCTTGTGCTGGCAATTGATCGGGAGCAGAGCACGGCTGGTGCGCGAAACAATTTCCGTTTCGATTCCTGTTTGGAAAATCGTTGATACACATCAAGGTAAATATTCTGTTATTGGTCATAGAATGTCTGTTTAAGCTTACCTGGCAAACCTGCCGGGAAAAACCATATTCGTACCGATGACGGCGCCGCTGCCGCAATGGACACTGAAAGGCCGCCCGCTGCTGCCCATCGTGCAGGGCGGCATGGGTGTCGGGATCTCGGCCCACCGCCTGGCCGGGAACGTCGCCAGACGGGGTGCGCTCGGCACGATTTCCAGCGTCGACCTGCGCCATCACCACCCCGATCTTCTCGAACAAACTGCCAATTGCCACGACCAGGAAGAACTCGACCGTGTCAACCTGATTGCACTCGACCGCGAAATACGCATGGCTCTGGAAATCGCCGCCGGCCGTGGCGCGATCGCGGTCAACGTCATGAAAGCGGTGTCTGCCTATGCAGGGCACGTGCGCCAGGCATGCGCGAGCGGGGCTCACGCCATCGTGATGGGTGCCGGTCTGCCGCTCGATCTGCCCGAGCTCACCCGCGACTTTCCCGGCGTGGCGCTGATCCCGATTCTGTCGGATGTGCGCGGCACCGCCATCGTGCTCAAGAAATGGCTGCGCAAGAACCGCCTGCCCGACGCCCTCGTCATCGAACATCCGCGTTATGCCGGCGGCCATCTGGGCGCCACGCGCCCGGAAGAAATCAACGATCCGCGCTTCGACTTCGAGCCGGTGCTGGAAGGCATTTTCGAGCTGCTGCGCGAACTGGGTATCGAGCGCGAGCGCATCCCGCTGATTCCCGCCGGCGGCATCAACAGCCACGAAAAGGTGCGTGCGCTGCTCACCTTGGGCGCCGCCGCCGTCCAGCTCGGCACCCCGTTTGCGGTGACCAGCGAAGGCGATGCCCACCCCAATTTCAAGCACGTGCTGGCCGAAGCCGGGCCGCAAGACATCGTCACTTTCATGAGCGTTGCCGGCCTGCCGGCACGCGCCGTGCTAACGCCGTGGCTCAGAAACTATCTGCGGCGCGAAAAAGCGCTGCAGGCGCACGCCAAAGCCGATCCGCGGCGCTGCGTGCCGGGACTGAACTGCCTCACCCTATGCGGTTTGCGCGACGGCATCGCCAGCATCGGACAGTTCTGCATCGATACGCGGCTCGTCTTCGCGCTCAAGGGTGACGTCAAGAAAGGGCTGTTCTTCAGAGGTTCGGAAAGCCTGCCGTTCGGCAAATTCATCCGTCCGGTCGCCGAACTGATCGATTACCTGCTTACCGGCACGATGCCCGCCCTCCAGCGCGGCATGCCGGAGAATGCCGTCGCATGACGCCAGCTTTTGGCGCGCTCCAATCATCGGGACGATGTAACAACCCTCCTGGTGCCCGATGCCTTGCGCCGCCCCTTCTCGCCGAGAAGGGGAATTTATTGCGCGCAACCCGACTGCGGTAACGGGTTGCGCGCCCGCGTTGCGAAGAGAAGCAAACAACGCCGGGCCGCGAATGCCACCCCGATGCCGGCCGCAGGGAAAACAGCCGAGCCGTGACCGAACGGGTCGATGCCGAGCGCAAAATCGCGCGGCTCAGCCGCACTTATGCGGTGCTCTCCAGCGCCAACGAGACCATTGCCAGAGTAAAGGATCGCCAGACGTTGCTGACCCGCATCTGCAAGATCCTGACCCAATCGGGGGAATTCGATTTTGCGCTCGTTTATGCTGACGAGCACGGCGGCGGCAGATTCCGGATCGAGGCTTCTTCCGGCGAAAATCCCGGCTTCGGCGCGCGCCTCCGGTCTCTGGCCGCAGCCGCCAACGACGCCCCCCGCCCGCGCCGCCGTCCCGTTGCAAGGCGTGCCGGAAAGCCCCCGGCCGCATCGTGGCATGGTGCCGCGACGCAATCGATTGCGGCTTCGGTTCCTGCGTTTCCCTCCCGCTCCGTGTGGATGGCGTCGACATCGGCGGCCTCGGCCTGCTCGCGCGCGACCCCGGCCGGTTTGACGATGACGAAGTCGAGTTGCTGGAACGTCTCGCCGACGACGTATCGCATGCGCTGGACATGCTGGCCCAGAACGAGCGCCGCCGCCTGGCGGAAGAACACCTGCGCCTCGCCGGCAAGGTTTTCGAAAACAGCTCCGAGGGCATCGTCATCACCGATGCGGCCAGCCGCATTCTCATGGTCAACGAGGCTTTCACCGCCGTCACCCAATACGCTGCCGGCGAAGTGATTGGCAAGAACCCCAACCTGCTCAGCTCGGGCAGGCAGGACCAGCCGTTTTACCGCGCAATGTGGCAGTCATTGAACGAAAACGGGGAATGGCACGGCGAAATCTACAATCGGCGCAAGAACGGTGAAGTCTATCCCCAGTGGCTGAGTATCAGCGCCGTCAAGGACGAAACCGGAGCAGTGGTCAACTACGTCGGCATATTCACCGATCTCACCATGCACAAGCAGATCGAGCAGCGCGCGAATTTTCTCGCGCACCATGATGCGCTGACCGGGCTGCCCAATCGCGCTCTGTTTGTCGATCGCCTGGCGCAGGCTCTCGCCCTGTCGGCCAGCGCCGGCAACCGCACCGCCGTGATGTTCCTCGATCTCGACCGCTTCAACATGATCAACGAAACGTTCGGACACACCGCGGGAGACGAGGTGCTCAAGGAAGTCGCGCTGCGCCTGCGCGATTGTGTACGACCTTCCGACAGCGTTGCCCGCCTCGGCGGCGATGAATTCACCATCGTGCTTCCCGCCCTCGACGACCCCCACGACGCGGCGCGCACGGCACGCAAAATCCTCGACACCATCGCCAGACCGATCACGCTCGCAGGCCATGAATTCTTCGGTTCGGCAAGCATCGGCATCGCGCTGTATCCGGACGACGGCAGCGATGTCGAAACGCTGCTGCGCAACGCGGACACCGCGCTCTATCGCGCGATGGCTGACGGCGGCGGCAGCTACCGTTTCTACACCCAGGACATGAATTCGACCAGCCTCGAACGCATGTCGCTCGAATCGAAGCTGCATCAGGCGCTGGATCGCGGCGAACTCACGTTGTGCTACCAGCCGCTGGTGGATGCGCGGTCGGGACGCATCGCCGGCGCCGAGGCCCTGCTGTGCTGGCAGTGCATCGACGGTTGCATCAGCCCCGCGACCTTCGTGCCGCTGCTGGAAGAAACCGGTCTCATCATTCCGGTCGGCGAGTGGGCGCTCGCCACGGCGTGCGCCCACAACCGGCAATGGCGCGAGGCAGGCCATCCCGAGCTGTACGTGGCGGTGAATTTCTCGGTGCAACAATTCCGCCAGCCCGGAATCCATGAAACGATACAACGCGTGGTGCACGATGCCGGCGGTGATTTGCGCTTCCTCGAGGTGGAAATCACCGAACGCATGATGATGGACGATACGGAAGAAGCGATCGCGACGCTGCACCGGCTGAAGTCCATCGGAGTGAAGCTCGCGATCGACGATTTCGGCACCGGCTATTCGAGCCTCAGCTATCTCAAACGCTTTCCCCTCGACAAGCTGAAAATCGACATGTCGTTCGTGCGCGATGCGCCGGCAAACCCCGACGCGGCCGCGATCGTCCAGGCGATCATTGCGATGGGCCACGCCCTGCGGCTGAAAACCGTCGCCGAGGGAGTGGAACGAAAGGAACAGGCGCAATTCCTGCAACGGCACGGCTGCGATTTTCTGCAGGGCTATTACTACAGCAAGGCGCTGCCGCACGAGGCGTTCCTGCAATTCATCGGGCAGCAGGCCGCGACGCGAGCAGGTCCGGTCACGGAGCCAGTTTGAGCCCGGCGCGCGCCGCGGCGCCGCTCACATCATTCGTCCCGGCCCCCACCAGTACCAGCCGCCAGCGCCGCCGAAAAGCGCGTACAGCGCGAACGAAATCGCACCGCCCAAGGCGATGAGAATGATGAGCGCGGGAACGGCGGCGAGCGCCCATTTCACCATCAGCACCACCATCGACCAGAAAGGAATCCTGATGTCGGTTACCGTGACTTCGCGTGGCTCGTCCGCCATGGGCGTCTCCTCGGAAATATGCGGGTGAATCGGCAGGCGATTGTAGCGCGGCGCGGTCCGTGGGCCGCCGGAGCGTCGGTAAAATTATAACCAGTTGTTTTTATTGCATTTTATTCGAAGCGCACGAACTCTTCGGCGAGCGCGTCGCCGCCGAAGCGCTCGATCAGGCCGTCGATTTCGGCGAGCAGCGAGCTTTCCTCGTCGGGATCGAGCGTGCCGTCGCCCACCAGCCGTGCGGTAAGACCGTCTCTCATCGCTTCGCGCACCGCATCGAGCGTCGGCCGGCGCGGGCGACCGGGTTCGCCCATCACGGTCTCGATGATGCGCGACAGTCCCTCGCTCGCCTTGGACACGATGAAATCGGCGGCGAGCGCCTCGCCACCGAATTCCTCGATGAGGGCATCGAGTTCGGCCAGCACCGAAGCGCGTTCCTGCGGATGCAGCGCCTCGATTTCGGCAAGCCCGGCATACTCTTCGTCGACCGCTTCGCGCACTTCCTCGAGGGTCGGCGGTTCCTCGCGGTCGGGATCGTTGACGAGCTTCTCGATGATCCCCGAGAGCTCGGTGCTCACACGCGTGGCAACGTCTATGGGCAGTCTGATGGTCATAACCCCTCCTGCGCGTTGCGGTGACGATCAAAGATCAAAAATACGCCTTCTCCGGCAAACACTATTGACCTGGATCAAAAACACGCGCGGGGTGCGCATGGGCCGCGCCAGCGGGTTCAACCGCCGCAGCGATGGGGGTATCATGGAAGCCGGGCCCGCGGTCCGGCGAGGAAGCGGCAGGGCCGCGTCACGAAATCTTCTTTGCGCGAGGAGAAGCAAATCCCATGCCCACCAGAGACGAAATCGTCAAGCGCGTCCACCAGGCGCTGGAACACGAACCGCGCATCAACCTGCACCAGCATCCGATCGCGATCGGTTACGCCGACGGCGCGGTGATCCTCGAAGGCGAAGTGCCCGAGGTGGCGGCGAAAAAGCTCGCTCTCGAACTCGCCGCTGCGGTGGACGGCGTGCGCGGCGTGCTCGACCGGCTGCACGTGATGCCGGCCGAACGCAAAGGCGACGGCGCAATCCGCGATTCGCTGTGCGGCTTTCTGCTGAATACGCCCGAACTGCGCAACTGCACGATCCGCGTGCGCAACAAAGGCGGCGTCGAGACGCTGCGCGAAATACCCGGCGGCGGCAGCGGCGACATCGAGGTGGCGGTAGCCGATGGCGTGGTCACGCTGGAAGGCTCGGTGATCAGCCTGTCGCACAAGCGCATCGCCGGCGTGCTCGCGTGGTGGACGCCGGGCTGCCGCGACGTGGTGAATGCGCTCGACGTGCAGCCACCGCAAGCCGACAACGACGCCGAGGTGGTGGACGCGCTGCGGCTGGTACTGGAAATGGATCCTCTGGTGCAGGCAGACCAGATCCGCGCGAGCTGCCGCGATTTCGTGGTGACGCTCGAAGGCTGCGTGCGCACCGCCGAGGAGCGGCGTCAGGCCGAACGCGACGCGTGGTGCCTGTTCGCGGTGGACCGGGTGATCAACCGCATCGAAGTGCGCTGAAGCCCGCCAGCACGCGGCGGCGGTTAGTTGTGTGCCGCGGCCCGTTTCGCCATTTCCCCGAGCACCTGTTCGGTGATGTCGATCGCGGAGCTCGCGTAAGTCGCCTGCTGCACGATGAGATCGTAGCCGCCGGTTTCAGCAATGGCCTTGATCACGAGGTTGGCTTCTTCGATGACCTTTGCACGTTCCTGGCTTTTGCGCAGCTCGAGTTCCTCGGCAAGCGCGAGATTCATGCGGTCGAACTGCTGCATCATTTTTGCCAGCTCGAGCTCCCCGCTCTGGCGCTCGGCGGGCGCGAGCCTGTCGCCGGAGGCTTCGAGCGCCTGGCGAGCGGCGGCGATTTTCCTTCGCAGCGCATCGAGTTCGCTGTAGCGGGCTTCGAATTCCCGGTTGAGCACCGCGAGTGCGCGCCGGGCCTGCGCCGATTCGTTCTCGATGCGGAAACCGTCGACGAAACCGATCCTGATCTTCTCCTGCGCCGGCACGGGATTCGCCAGCAATGCCGCGGCGCACACTGCCAATGTTGCCAATCTTTTCATGTCAGCCTTTGTCCGGACTGCAATCTCGCCGCAGCGAAACACACGCCCGGCCTCGACCAATGGCAATTATAGTTTGCTTCGATCCGGCCGGGGCGCCGCGCGCAAAAAACCGTCCCGCCTGCCTGCCTTGCGGTTTTTTTCACTGCGGCTTCAGCGCATAGGCTTCGTCGAACTTCTGCTCGAGTCCGGCGTGGGTGCCGCGCAAGCGGTCGACCACTTCTTTTGCCCAGTCGAAATACTGCCGTTTGCGCTCCAGCGACCAGCCGGCGGGCGGGTGGGCAGCGATGTCGCGCAAATTGCAGATCTTGTCGGCAAGCTTGACCAGCCTGGCTTTTGCGCTCGAGTGCCGGGCGCGCGCCACCTGCAGCCGCTTGCGCAGTTCCTTCTTGATCCACGGCGTATCGGTGACTTCGAGCACGATATCGGCAATTTCCTCGCCGAATTCCCCGCGCAGTTCCTGCCACGAGGTTTCGGTGTCTTCTAGGGTATCGTGCAGCAGCGCCGCGGCGATGACTGTTGCGTCGCGCACCCGGCCTTCCTCCCACAGCACGGTGGCGAGCTGGATCGGATGGTTGATGTAAGGCGACGCTTCCTTGTTCTTGCGTCGCTGGTCACGATGCTTGTGCGCGGCAAACGCCACCGCCCGCAAGACGAGATCGCAGGGATCGGCCTGCGCGACCGCGGCAGATGCCCGCCCGCCGTCGGCTGCGGCGGGGTCGGCAGTCGTCGTGCGCTCCCGGATGACACTCATAACATGTTGTTTAACATAAACATTTTTTGAAGTGCTGGCAATGCCGCGCTTCCTGTCTTGATCTTACATGGCGTCCTTTTTTCGGAACACAAGACGCGCGACGCCGCACCCGCCCGCCACAGTGCAGGCCGTCCGTTTCGTGGCCCCGACGTCGCGCCCCCGCGTTCGGCCGGGGCGCAGCGGTTACAATGCACTTTCTGGCTTGAAAACGCAAAAGGTCACGGCATGCCCCGCCACACCGACACGCTGCAGCGGCTGAGCGCGCGACTCGCCGAATTCGCCGCCGAGCGCGAGTGGGACCAGTTCCACAATCCCAAAAACCTGGCCATGGCGCTCGCAGCCGAAGCCGGCGAGCTCCTCGAACATTTCCAGTGGCTCACCTTCGACCAGGCAGCGGATCCGCCGCGTGCGACACGCGAGGAAGTGGCGCTGGAGTGCGCCGACGTGCTGTTGTTTCTGCTGCGGCTGTGTGACAAGCTCGATATCGATCTCGCGGCGGCGGCGGAAAGGAAACTCGCGCTCAATGCAGAAAAATATCCAGTGGAAAAGGCGCGCGGCAAAGCCACCAAGTACGACAAGCTCTGAGAAACGCGCATCGCGCTTTCCCGCGCCGACGGCATCGCAGCGTCCCCTCCCCCAGCCTGCCCCTCGCTTCAGCGGGAAACGCGAGTGCGAAGCCCGCCGTTACAGGAAAGGCTCGGCGCGCTTGATGAGTTCGTCCAACCCCGGCTCGTTGGGATCGAGCGGCTTGCCGGGATGGATGATCGCGACCTGGCAGCTTTCGGCCGCCTCCACCAGCTGGCGATAGGTGCCGGCTTTCGGGTCGGCGATGTAGGCCTGCTTGTTGGCGTCGTAGGCGAACATCCTGTCGTTGATCTGCGTGCACTCGTTGCAGCTCGTGCAGCGCGGCGTTTCGATATAGGGCGTGTCCGCAGACGGTTTCTCCGGCTCGGCGGCTGCGGCCGCAGCCGTCCCTGCCGTTGCGGGCGAAGCGGCCACCGTTTCCTCGGCGGAGGGTGGGACCGCGGTCGCAGCGGCCGCAGCGCCGCGCAACGCTTCCAGCTCACGCTGTTTCTGTTGTTCCCATTGCGCTTTCGCCTGCGCGAGCAACCGCTCGGCGTGGGAGTTGTGGATGCCGCCGAGCTCCTGCAGCCGCCGCCACATCTCGCCGCAGCGCCGCGCCGCCCGGATCAGCCGCTCGTCGACGAGCACGCGGTGCAGCCTGTCGGCCTCGTCGATCATCAGCAGGTACGGCACCTTGCCGCTTGCCGTCCTGGCGCCGGCTTTCAGCCACTCCCCGACCGGCGCCATGTCTTCCGTCCAGAACGCGCGCGGCACGCGCGCGAAATGTCCGGCATGGCGCCGGTCACAAGCAATGAAGTCCACGAAAGTGAAAGGCAATTCTTCCGTCACCCGCTGCAGATCTTCGTCGGCGTAAGTCAATGGCTCGACCGGCCAGTCGTCTTCCGGCTGCGGATTGTCCTCGACCGAGAAACGCGACGCCCAGTCGTGGCCCGCGGCCGGATCGTAGGTAAATGTCGGAAACGCGCGCGATTGCACCGCCGCAGCGGCAGCGAGATAAGGTGGCAGCACGCCGTTGCCCGCGGCCGGGCCCGCGTAGACGCTGAACAGCGCCGGTCCGGGATACGTGAGGCCGCGGTGGATGCGCTCGCGCATCTGGTAGAGCATGGAGGCCCCCGCCTGCAGGACGAATACATCGCCGAGTCCGATCGCGGTGCTGGCAAGCTGCACGCTGCGCACGCCGAAGGGAAAATGACCTTCGCCGAGCGACGGCTGCTCGACGATGTCCGAGGTCTGCGCCAGCACTTTCACCGGCAGCTCCGAGGACAGCACTTCCATCAGCTTCGCGTTCGTGGCGGTATCAGCGGCGTCGATCACCACCAGATAATCCGGAAACATTGCGAGCTCGCTGATGCCGAGCGATTGTTCGTCGAAATCGGCGAAGAACGCGTCGTGCTCGGCCTCGAAGTAGCGGCCGGCCACCTCGAGCTCGGCGATCGCCATTGCTTTCACCAGCTCGGCCATTTGCGGCAACCGCTGCCGGAAAGCCTCGGCCGCGGCGGAACAGCTGTCGAACACGAATTCGTACGCGGCGCCGCCCTGCGGCTGCGGGTAGAATCGCTGCTGCTTCAGCGCGTCGAGCGCCTGCTCGATGCGCTGGCGCCGCCTCGGCGGCAGCACCTCGCCGGCGGGCGCATGCCTGAGCAGGCGCGACATCGCCTCGAAATCGAACACCTGCTGATGTGGCGTGCCGACCGCGGCCCGGAGACTGTCGGCGCGCCGTCCCGCCGCGGAACGGAGGAACGCCGCCCGCAGGATGTCGGAGAGCTTCGTTATCAGCGCCGCGACATCGGCGCGGAAACGGCGGGCTTTTTCTTCCTGCACGGCGCGCCAGGCGTGCATCACGAGACGCGCCGGCATGCCGGGGCCGCAATCGACGAGCTCGCCGTCGACCTTGAGCGCGGCAGCGGTGTGCAGCAGAACCTGTTTCAGCGCGTCGTCGCCGGCGCCCACCCGCTCCGCCGCCATCCGCCACAGCTCGGACAACTTGCCGCCACTGCCGGCGGCGAGCAGGCCACGGATCTCGCATTCGAGGCGCAGCACGTCGCCCCTCAGGCGCTCGCCTTCGATGCCGCGCGGCGCGATTTCGGCGAGCACCTCGTTCACCACGGCCGACAGCGAACGCACGAACCCTCCCGCTGCGCCGTCTTGCGCCAGCACCAGCGGAAAATCGTAGCGCAGCCGCGTGAGATCGCGGTAGCCGGCGAGCAACGCCGGCCGCAGCCCGAGGCCGTCGATGGGCTCGAGGCCGATGCCCGTGCGCCTGCCGGTCAGGTGGAAGATCTGGTGCTCCTGGAATTGTGCGGCCATGTCCATGTCGGGTCGCCTTGCTCGTGGGTTTGCCTATCTGTCAGCGGGGCATCATGCGGCAGGCCGGGTGGCGTCCTCATCGGGCCACACCGTGAACTTGTCGAGCTCGGCCTCGAAACCGGCGCGGATATCCTCGGACGTGCGCAACGCTCCGACGTGATGCAGGTCTTCGTAACACGGCACTTCGGGATTGCGATAGAGGATGCCGACCGGGATCGGATCCTCGCACGAGGCGATCTCGCGCGCGCGGTCGATGTCGAGCGGATCGTGCGCGAGCTGGTTCTTGTAGGTCCGGGCGAGAGTCGGCGAAAGCTTCAATCCGTTTTCGTGCGTGAGCAGCAGCGTCTTGCCCGGATCGTGCAGCCACGGCTCGAACATCTTGGGCAGGAATTCCGGGCAGCGCTGGATGATGCGCACGAACGAAAAGCCGCGGTGGCGGTAGGCCGCCGCGATGATGTCGTAGAGCAGCTCGGGAATCCAGTCCACGCCCTGGGCGACGAACGACACGTTCTGCACGCCGAGCGTGACGGTCAGTGGATTCAACGCCTCGAGGTAGGCGCCGCGCGGCGTGGTGTTGCTTTTCAGCCCGCGCGGCGAAGTCGGTGACGCCTGCTTCTTGGTGAGGCCGTAGACGTGATTGTCGTGCAGCACCGCCGTCATGTTCATGTTGTAGCGGACGGCGTGGATCCAGTGGGCAGCGCCGATCGAACAGCAGTCGCCGTCGCCGGTGTTGACGAAAACGTGCAGGTCGGGACGCGCCACCCTGATGCCTTCGGCGACCGGAAAAGCGCGGCCGTGAATGCCGTGAAAACCGTAGGTTTTCATGTAATGCGGCAGCCGGCTCGAGCAGCCGATTCCCGAAACGAACACCGTGCGTTCCGGAGCGAGATTCTCGTCGCGGCACAGCCGTTGCAGCGCCGCGAGGATGGCGTTGTCGCCGCAACCGCTGCACCAGCGCGGCACGCCGCCCTGGAAATCCTCAAGACTGTGGTGCTCGGCGTGCAGCTGCAGCAGGCACTGGGCAACCGGAATGTTCATGGGCGCTCCTTTTTCGTCTTGCGCGGCTTGAGTCTGTCGCGGACCGCGTTGCAGATGGCGGCAGGCTTGATCGGCTGGCCGCGCGCCTCGCTCCAGCAATCGATATCGATCAGATAGCGCGAACGCAACAGCTGCGCGAGCGGCGCGTAGCGGCGGTTGTCTTCGTCGATGATCTCGTCCTCGAGGCGGTCGGACCACGCGCCTTCGACCGTCAGCACCTGCCTGAAGCGCTGCATGATCTGCTTGATGCCGGGCGGCAGCGGCTGGATGAAGCGCAGATGCAACGAGGACACCTTGAGTCCTTCGCCGCGCAGGCGCCCGACCGCTTCTTCGATCGCGCCCTGGGTGCTGCCCCAGCCGACGATCAGCAAGTCGCCCTCGGGCTCGCCGAACACCGGCGGCGTCTTGAGCGTTTTCTGCAGCGCGGCGAGCTTGAGGCTGCGGGAGCGCAGCCCTTCCTCGTTGGTCGCCGGATCGTAGGCGACGCGGCTCGCGCGGTCGTGCGCGAGCCCGGTCAGCGTGTGCATGCCGTTGGGCTGCCCCGGCACGAAACGCCGCGCGATCCCGGTCAGCGGATCCCAGTCATAGGCTTTGGCGCCTTCCGGCAGCGGGCTCTGGTCGAGCGGCGGCGCGAGCCAGTCCTCGCTGAACTGCGGCCGCGGAAACGGCTGTTGCGCGGTGGCAAGGCTCGCATCGGAGAGCACCACCACCACCATGTTGAAAGTCTCGGCGATCTTGCGCGCGGTGATCACGGAGTAGAAGCAGTCCTCGATGCTGCTCGCCGCCATCACCACCCTGGGCGCGTCGCCGTGGCTGCCGAAACACGCCGCGAGCAGATCGCTCTGCTCGACCTTGGTCGGCAGCCCGGTACTGGGTCCGCCGCGCTGCACGTTGATCACCACCAGCGGGATCTCGGCCATCACTGCGAGCCCGAGTGCCTCCTGCTTGAGCGAAAACCCCGGCCCGGAAGTGATGGTGACCGCGCACTTGCCGGCATAGGACGCGCCGATCGCGAAAGTGCACGCCGCGATCTCGTCTTCGGCCTGATGCACGAGGCCGCCGATGCGCTCGAAGGCGTCGGAAAGATAGTGCGAGGCCGAAGTGGCGGGCGTAATCGGATACATCGCGCAGATTTCCATTCCCGAGGCGATCACGCCGAGCGCGAGCGCGGTGTTGCCGTTGACCACGATCTGCGGTTCCTTCGCGCGCGTGGCCGGAATGCGGTACTGGAAGTCGAGGTTCGCCGCCGCCCACGCCGCCCCCGCCTCGAGCAGCGCAACATTGGTCTTGATGACGCTCTGGTCCTTCTTGCCGAAAATGAAACCGATCTGCTCGCGCGCGAGCTGCAGGTCGAGGCTGTAGATATTGCACAGGATGCCGAGCACGAACATGTTCTTGCCGCGCCGCGGATCGGCGACCAGCGCGCGGCATTCGCGTTCGAGCGGGATCTCGTGCACACGGTAGCCTTCCTTTTTCAGCGCCTCGACGGTGCGGGTGTACGATTCGACGATCTTGGGATCGCGGTGTTCGCGCCACATGTTTTCGAGCAGGATGGTGCAGCCCGGTTTCAACTCGCGCGCCTGCACGCGACCGAGCAGCACCTGCTCGTTGAACGCCACCACCAGATCGGATTCGTCACCGCCGTTGGTGACCCGCCCGGAGCCGATGCGGATGCGGATGCCGCTTGCGCCGGCGACGCTGCGTGCCGGAGGCTGGATCTCGGCCGGAATGATCTCGACCGTCCAGATGCCGTTGCCCATCTTGGCGGCGATCGCGCCGAGCGACTGGCCGCAGCGCTGCGCGCCTTCGCCCGAATCGCTGATGACTTCGACGATGTGCTCGCTGAGCGTGACAACCTGCCTGCCGCCTGCGCCGGAGCAGTTGATGGCGGCGGCGCCGGTATCAAGGGTGAGCGTGTCGTTCATGGCTTTTTCGAGGTGGTTTCCGAAACCGGTGGAGGATTTCCGTCTGATGTCTGCCGCGCTTTGCTGCCTCTAGGCGAGGCGCACACGCGCAAAATTGTGCTCCTCGCGCGGGATGCCGAAGAGCCGGCCCGCACCGCCGGCGCGCTCCGGCAGATAAACGACCTCGGTGTCGCGCAGCCCGAGATACGCCTTCATGCTGCGTGCCGCCTTGCGGCCCGCGCCCATTGCCTCGATCACGGTCGCAGCACCGGTGACGATGTCACCGCCGGCGTAAACGCCGGCGATCGAAGTCGCAAGGTTGTCGTCGGTTTCGATGTAGCCGCGCTTGTTGAGCTTCAACTTCGAGGTCTGGCCGAGTATGGGGTTGGCATTGGTGCCGATCGCGTACACCACCATGTCGCATTCGAGCTCGAACTCGCTGCCGGCCACCGGCAGCGGGCGGCGCCGCCCCGATTCGGCGGGTTCGCCGAGCTCCATGCGCTGGCAGCGCATGCCGCGCACGTTCTTGTCGCCGTCACCGAGGATTTCCAGCGGGCTGGTGAGCCAGTTGAATTCGATGCCCTCCTCTTCGGCATGGTGGATCTCCTCGGCGCGCGCCGGCGCTTCGGCGCGGGTGCGGCGGTAGACGCAGTAGACTTTCTCGGCGCCGAGCCGCAGACACACGCGCATCGCATCCATCGCGGTGTTGCCGGCGCCGATCACCGCCACGCGGCGGCCCGGCTGCAGCGGCGTGTCGTAGTCCGGAAAATCGCGCGCGCGCATGAGGTTGCAGCGCGTCAGCAGCTCGTTGGCGGAAAGCACGCCGTTTAGCGACTCGCCGGGGATACCCATGAAGCTCGGGTAACCCGCGCCGGTGCCAACGAACACCGCGTGGTAACCCATTTCGGTGATCATCTGCTCGATCGTGAACAGGCGCCCGACCAGGGTGTTGCATTCGAACCGGATGCCGAGCCGCGCAAGCTTGTCGATTTCGGCATCGATCACCTCGTTGGGCAGGCGAAAATCGGGAATGCCATACTTCAATACCCCGCCCGGCTGATGGAACGCTTCATAGACCGTGACTTCGCAGCCGGCCTTGGCCATGTCGGCAGCGCACGCCATGCCGGCGGGTCCCGAACCGACGATGCCGATGCGGTAGCCGTTGGGCACGATGTGCGGAATGTTGGCCCAGCCCTCGCTGATCGCCATGTCGCCGACGAAGCGTTCGAGCCTGCCGATCGCCACCGGCTCGAGCGTCTCACCAACATTGCACACGCCTTCGCACTGCGTCTCCTGCGGGCACACGCGACCGCAGATCGCGGGCAGCAGGTTGGTGCCGGTAATGACGTCGTAGGCGCCGCGGAAATTTTTGTCGCTGATCTTGGCAATGAAACCGGGAATGTCGATGCCGACCGGGCAGCCGGCCACGCACGGCTCCTCGGGACACAGCAGGCAGCGGTCGGCTTCACGCAGCGCCTCTTCGAGCCGGTAGCCGCACGAGACTTCGGCAAAGTTCCTGATCCGCTGCCGCGGAGGCTGCTCGGCAACCGGCGTGCGTTCCTGGGGAATGGTGCGTATGGTTTTTTTCTTGGCCATGTCAGACCTCGCGCCGCCCCGTCATGCTGCGGTTTCCTGCGGTTTCCTGCGGCGTCCGTGTGCCGGGGGGAGTGTCGCAACGATTTTCATTTATCCTCCCGGCACGTCGTCGAAAGGATCGGGAAGCGCCATGCGCAACTGCCCCGCCGCCGACGGATCATCTGCGCCGAACTGGCTTGCCATGCGGCAGTTCTCGGTCCAGCGCTCCAGCGCGATTTTTTCGGAGACGCTGTAGCGCTTCAGCCGCGCCATCAAATCGTCGAAATCCACGCGGTGAGCGTCGAAATCGGGGCCGTCGACGCACGCGAACCTGATCTGCTCGCCGATCTTGACGCGGCAGCCGCCGCACATGCCGGTGCCGTCGACCATGATGGGGTTCAGGCTGACCACGGTCTTGATTCCGTGCGGGCGCGTCGTTTCGGCGCAGCCTTTCATCATGATCGGCGGACCGATCGCCACCACCTCGTCGATATCGGGGTGCTTCGTGATCGCCCGTTTGACACCTTCGGTGACCAGCCCCTTGATTCCCGCCGAGCCATCGTCGGTGCAGAGGATGAATTCGTTGCAGCAAGCGCGGAACTTGTCTTCCCAGAAGACCAGGTTCCTGCTGCGGAAACCGACGACGCCGATCACGTAGGCGCCGCTTTCCTTGTAGGCGCGCGCCTGGGGAAAGATCGGCGCCACCCCCAGCCCGCCGCCCACGCACACCACCTTGCGCGCCCCGCCGATGTGGCTGGGAATGCCCATCGGCCCGACCACGGCGTAGAGCCGGGTGCCGGCGCGGCAGTTTTGCTGCATTTCCCGGGTGGTCTTGCCGACGGCCTGGATGACCAGCGTGATGGTGCCTTCGTTGCGGTCGTAGTCGGCGATGGTGAGCGGGATGCGTTCGCCGTGCTCGTGCTCCATGACGATCACGAACTGCCCCGCTTTCGCGGCTTTCGCCATCAGCGGATGGCGCACCTTGAGCAGGTAGGTGACATCCGAGAAATCTTCCCGCGCGACGATTTCGAACCCCGGCTCTGCGTTCACTTTTTGCATCCGCTGGTCCTGCCGTCAATGCCTGAGAGAAACCCGGTCGACCCGGTTGGCTTCCGGGGCTGGCCGCGTTCGTCGAGACCACCTCCCAATCCTACGCATCGAATTTAACGGCTTTGGGTGTTTTCCGGTTTGATCTAGCGCAAGGATTGCTCGGTTTTGCCGCGGTGGGAGCAGGCAGGAAAGCCGCGTGCCGCAAATATAATGCATGGAAACGGCGGCGGTAGCGGCTTGCCGCCGTGGCCACGGTATAGAATCCACGGGTCGCAGCCGAGAAAAAGATCCCCGCATGCTCTCCTACAGGCACCTGTTTCACGCCGGCAATTTCGCCGACGTCTTCAAGCACGCGCTGCTCACACGGCTGCTGATCGCACTCGGCAGCAAGGACAAACCTTTTTTCTATCTCGACACCCACGCCGGCATCGGCCGTTATGATCTCACGCATCCGTGGGCGCAGAAGGCGCGCGAATATGAAAACGGCATTGGCCGGCTGTGGCAACGCCGCGACATTCCGCCGGCGCTCGCCCCATACCTGGAGGCGGTGCGCGCCGAAAATCCCGACCGCAAGCTGCGCTTCTATCCCGGCTCGCCGCTGATCGCGAAACGCCTGATGCGCGCCGGCGACCGCATGGTGCTCACCGAGCTCAACCGCACCGACTGCGCCAGTCTCGCGAAGCTGTTCGCGCACGAGAAACGGGTCGCGGTCGAGCTGCTCGACGGCTACCACGCGCTGAAAGCGCACCTGCCACCGCGCGAGCGGCGCGGGCTGGTGCTGATCGATTCCTCATTCGACCGCGCCCGGGAATTCGCGCGCATCGTCGCCGCGCTCGGCGAAGCGCACGAGCGCTGGGCAACGGGCATCTACGCGATCTGGTATCCGCTGATGGAGCCGGGCGACATGCGCAACTTCGAGCGTCACGTGAAAGAGACCGGCATCCGCAAAATCCTCAAGCTGGAACTCGCGGTGCAACGCGCAGGCGCTTCGCTCACCGTGCCCGGCTGCGGCATGCTGGTGGTCAACCCGCCGTGGCGCTTCGCAGACGAAGCACGCCCGCTGCTGCAATGGCTGTGGCAGGTGCTGGCGCACGAAGGCGCAGGCGGAGTGAAAGTGGAATGGCTGGTTCCGGAATGAAGGGCGCTTGCGGCGCAGCTCGAAAAAAATCAGGGCATGCAGCGCACACACGGCTTCGCTGCAGGAGAGGCGGGAAGATGCGCCGCGCACGGCGCCTT
>JBKBXX010000075.1:0-17768 GCA_046313915.1 Burkholderiales bacterium
GCGTTTGCTTTTTATGAGGGAAGCGCAAATGCGCACTGAGACCGCCGCCCTGCTGCCGCCGCAGGATGCCGGCAAAGTGCTGCTGCCGCTGGCGCGCGCTGCCATCGCCCGCAAATTCGGCGAGACGCATCCCGTCAGCGCCGATGCGCCGTGGTTGCACGCGCCCGGCGCCTGTTTCGTGACCTTGACCGAGAGCGGGAAGCTGCGTGGCTGCATCGGCACGCTGCGCCCCCATCGCCCCTTGCTGGCCGACGTGACCGCCAACGCAGTCGCGGCGGCATTCCGCGATCCGCGCTTCAAACCGCTGACCGCATCCGAATTCGAATCGGTCGAACTGGAATTGTCGCTGCTTTCGCCGCTCGAAAACCTCGTTTTTAGCGATGAACGCGATGCGCTCGTCCGACTGCGGCCGGGCATCGATGGCGTGGTATTCGAATACGGCCGCCACAGCAGCACCTTTCTGCCCCAGGTATGGGAGGATTTGCGGGAACCCGCCGAGTTCATGGCGCATCTGAAGTACAAGGCCGGCCTGCCCCCCGACTTCTGGGACCATGAGGTGAAACTCATGCGCTACACGGTCGCCAAATGGCGTGAATCCGGCTTGTAAACCGGGCATGGCCGACCGCGAACAACCGCAGGATTCCAGAAAATGATGGATTCCGGACAAGATCATCCCGCCCGCTGGTGGCACATGCTGGAAGACGGCCGCATTCAGTGCGATCTGTGTCCGCGCGACTGTCGCCTGCACGAAGGCCAGCGTGGCGCATGCTTCGTGCGCCAGCGCATCGGCGACAGGATGGCGCTCACCACCTACGGCCGTTCCTCGGGTTTCTGCATCGACCCCATCGAGAAAAAACCGCTCAACCATTTCTATCCCGGATCGAGCGTGCTCTCTTTCGGCACCGCCGGCTGCAATCTCGCCTGCAAGTTCTGCCAGAACTGGGACATCTCGAAGTCGCGCGACATGGACCGTCTGATGGACGAAGCCTCACCCGCCGCCATCGCTGCGGCGGCGGTGGCAAACGGCGCACAAAGCGTCGCTTTCACCTACAACGATCCGGTGATTTTTGCCGAATACGCGATGGACGTGGCCGATGCATGCCACGAACGGGGCATCAAGACCGTCGCCGTCACGGCGGGCTACATGCACGATGCACCACGCCGCGAGTTCTACGCCAAAATGGATGCCGCCAACGTCGACCTCAAGGCATTCACCGACGAATTCTATTTCAAGCTGTGCGGCGCACATCTGCAACCGGTGCTCGATACGCTGGTTTATCTCAAGCATGAAACCGACGTGTGGTTCGAAATCACCACGCTTCTGATCCCCGGCAAGAACGATAGCGACACGGAGATCACCGCCGAATGCCGCTGGATCCGGCAAGAACTCGGAGCCGACGTGCCGCTGCACTTCAGCGCCTTTCATCCCGACTACAAGATGGGCGACATTGCCGCCACGCCCGCTTCGACGCTCAGCCGCGCGCGCAAAATCGCACTGGACGAGGGCATCGACTATGTCTATACCGGTAACGTGCACGACGAGCAGGGCGGCAGCACGTGGTGTCCGAAGTGTCACGCACTGCTGATCCTGCGTGACTGGTACCGCATCGACGATTACCGCATCACCGCCGACGGCCGTTGCCCCGAATGCAACACGCTGATCGCCGGACGTTTCGGCGAATTCCGCAAGCCTTTCGGTCCGCGCCGCATCCCTGTCACCATTCACCGCCCGGCCTGAGCTGCAGTCGACGCCTCCCTTGCGCAATCCGCGCATAAAGACCGATGATGGCGCTGCGCTCTTGCCGCCACCCCGGCAGTAAAAGCGTCTTGCGTGCTGCGCAACGGTAAAGGAGGAAAAATGGATCTCGACAAGCTCATGAACCACCCCGACATCACCCGCCGCCTTGCCAAAGCTCGAAGCAGGCTCGCCGACCAACCGTTCAGCGACATCATCGACGACGAAGGTCACCAGTACGTCGATCTGGTGATGGAAGGCGGCGGCATGCTGGGCATCGCCCTGGTCGGCTATACCTGGGCGCTGGAACAGATCGGCATACGTTTTCTCGGCGTAGGCGGGACTTCCGCCGGTTCGATCAACGCGCTATTGATCAGCGCGCTCGACGTGCCGGCCGCCCCCAAGAGTCCGAAGCTGCTCAAACAGCTGGCAGAAAAGAATTTCTTCGATTTCATCGATGGCGACGACGACGCACGCGACTTCATCGAATGCTGGGTACAAGGCGCGGGCAAGTTCAAGCTTGCGTTCAAGGGCGCCCAGGTAATGGACAATCTCAACGAGCGGCTGGGCCTCAACCCCGGCAGGACATTCGAGCAATGGGTGCGCAACATTCTGCGCGACGAAGGCATACGCACGCTCGGCGATCTGGAAAAGCGTATGAACACTCTGCCCAAGGGGTTGCGCACGCGCGACGGCAAAGCGCTCAATACGCCGAAGAAGGCCGGCGTGCGGCTCGCGATCGTCACCGCCGACGTCTCCACCGAAACCAAGGTGGTGTTCCCCGACATGGCGCGCATGTATTTCAAGGATCCGGCAGCGGTCAATCCCGCGGTTTTCGTGCGCGCCTCGATGTCGATTCCTTACTTCTTCGAACCGCTGACCCTGAAATCGCTGCCGCAGGACGAAGTGGCGAAAAAAATGTGGCGCGACACGGGATTCGACGACGCGAGTGAGGGCGGCATGCCGCGCTCGGCGCTGTTCGTCGACGGCGGCATCATGTCCAATTTCCCGATCGACGTGTTTCACGTGCCGAGCGGCGTGCCGGAAGCGCCGACTTTCGGCGTCAAGCTCGAATATGATCGCCGTCGCCACGACATCGGCGGCCCGTTCGAGCTGTTCGGCGCGATTTTCAATTCAGCGCGCCACTGTCTCGATTACGATTTCATCCACCGCAATCCCGATTACGCCCGGCTCGTGCAGTGGATCCCGTGCCGCGGTTACAACTGGCTCGATTTCAACATGAGCGACGAGAAGAAAGCCGGCCTGTTCCGGGAAGGCGCGCTCAGCGCTCTTGATTTTCTCGAGACATTCGACTGGCAAGGCTACAAGGATGTCCGCAAGAGCCTCAGCGAAGCCGCAAAGTCGTAGGACAATGCGCCGGTCGCCGGTATAATAACGCCCTTTTTGCAGTATCGAATGCCGCAATTGCAGTTGCCGTTACCGGCGTCCGGCCAGCGCGCCCACGCCGGCGCATTCCATGGATCGGGCGACGCCCTCGCACTGGCCGAGCTCGCGGCTCGCGCTCGCCCTTTGTTCGTGGTGACCGAGTCGGCATGGCACGCGCAACGCCTGCTCGAAGAAATCCCGTTTTTCGCGCCGCGGCTCAAGGTGCATCTTTTCCCCGACTGGGAAACGCTGCCCTATGATCACTTCTCGCCGCACCACGACCTCGTTTCCGAGCGGCTGGCGACGCTCTATCAGATGATGCGCGGCGAGTTCGACATCGCCATCGCGCCGATCACCACCGCGCTCTACCGTTTGCCGCCGGTCGAATATCTCGCCGCCAACACTTTCTTCTTCAAGCAGGGCGAAAGGCTCGCGCCCGACGAACTGCGGCGCCAGTTGACCATTGCCGGCTATACCCATGTCACGCAGGTGCTGGCCCCCGGCGAATACAGCTTCCGCGGCGGACTGATCGACCTCTTCCCCATGGGCAGCGCCTTGCCCTATCGCATCGATCTGTTCGACGACGAAATCGAATCGATCCGCAGCTTCGACGTCGATACCCAGCGCAGCATCTACAAGGTGCCCGAAGTGCGGCTGCTGCCGGCACGCGAATTTCCGCTGGACGAGGCAGGCCAGAAGCGTTTCCGCGCCCAATTCCGCGAGCGTTTCGAGGGCGACCCCTCGCGCAGCCGCGTCTACCGCGACGTTTCCAAGGGCGTGCCCACCGCCGGCATCGAATACTATCTGCCGCTGTTTTTTGAGCACACGGCAATCATCGCCGACTATCTGCCGCAAGAGACCCTGGTCTGCCTGCACGGCGACCTGCAGCACGCGATCGCGCAATTCTGGCAGGACACGCACTCGCGCCACGCCCTGGTCCGCGGCGATCTCGCCAATCCGGTGCTGCCGCCCGGCGAACTGTTCCTCACGGCGGAGGCCTTTTTCGGCATGGTCAAACCGTTCGCGCGGGTGGAGCTTGCGAACCGGGATCCGGCACGAGATACCATTGCCTCCTCCTCCGTCCCGTTGGCAACGGCGGCATTGCCGCCGCTCGGCGTCGAGCGTCGCGCCGATGATCCGCTGCACAGGCTGAGGGCATTTTTCGACGACTTCGACGGACGCGTGCTGATTCTCGCCGAAAGCCTGGGCCGGCGCGAAACCATGCTCGAATTCTTCGCCGAATATGGTTTCAGGCCGGCGGTCTGCAACGATTACGCCGCTTTTTCTGCCGCCGCCGAGCGCGTGATGCTTGGCGCCGGTCCACTGCACTCGGGTTTCATCCTCGCCACCGACAATCTTGCGATCGTCACCGAAAACGAGCTCTATGCCCAGCAGGCACGCCAGCGCCGCGAGCGCGAAGGACGGCGTGTTGCGCCCGAAGGCATGCTGCGCGATCTGTCGGAAGTCAAGATCGGCGATCCGGTGGTCCACGAACAGCACGGCATCGGCCGCTACCTCGGCCTGCAGACCATGGACCTGGGCGAAGGCTCGACCGAATTCCTCGTCATAGAATACGCCAACCACGACAAGCTCTACGTGCCGGTATCCAGTCTGCATCTCATCAGCCGCTACAGCGGCGCAGCACCGGAGGCAGCGCCATTGCACACGCTCGGCAGCGGCCAATGGGACAAAGCAAGGAAAAAAGCGGCGGCGCAGGTGCGCGACACCGCAGCAGAGCTGCTCGACCTCTACGCCCAGCGCGCCGCGCGCCAGGGCCATGCCTTTTCCCTCAAACAGCACGATTACGAAGCGTTTTGCGAGACCTTCCCTTTCGAGGAGACCGCCGACCAGGCGGCGGCGATCAAGGCCACGATCGAGGATCTCAGGAGCGGCAAGCCGATGGACCGCCTGGTGTGCGGCGATGTCGGCTTTGGCAAGACCGAAGTCGCACTGCGCGCGGCCTTTGTCGCAGTCGCCGACGGCAAGCAGGTCGCGGTACTGGTGCCGACCACCCTGCTTGCCGAGCAGCACTTCAACACCTTCAGCGACCGCTTCGCCGACTGGCCGGTGAAAATCGCCGAGCTGTCGCGCTTCCGTTCGGCGAGGGAGCAGGCCGAAGCGCTCAAGGGGCTCGCCGACGGCCGCATCGACATCGCCATCGGCACCCACGCGTTGCTGGGACGAGACGTGAAGTTCAAGAACCTCGGGCTGGTCATCATCGACGAGGAACATCGTTTCGGCGTGCGCCAGAAAGAGCGGCTGAAAGCGCTGCGCGCCGAAGTCGACGTGCTGACCCTCACCGCGACGCCGATCCCGCGCACGCTCGCGCTGTCGCTCGAAGGGCTGCGCGACTTTTCGGTGATCGCCACTGCGCCGCAGCGCCGGCTGGCGATCAAGACCTTCGTCTCGCGCTACAGCAAGTCGCAGATCCGCGAAGCGGTATTGCGCGAGCTGAAGCGCGGCGGCCAGGTCTATTTCCTGCACAACGACATCGACACCATGCGCAACATCGAGGAAATGCTGACGACACTGCTGCCCGAAGCGCGCATTCGCGTCGCCCACGGCCAGATGCGCGAGCGCGAACTCGAGCACGTGATGCGCGATTTCTACCAGCAGCGTTTCAATGTGCTGCTGTGCACCACCATCATCGAGACCGGAATCGATGTGCCGACCGCCAACACCATCATCATCAACCGCGCCGACAAATTCGGCCTGGCACAGCTGCACCAGCTGCGCGGGCGTGTCGGCCGCTCGCACCACCAGGCCTACGCCTATCTGCTGCTACCCGATGAAGGCAACATCACCGCGCAGGCCAAGAAACGGCTGGAAGCGATCCAGATGATGGAGGAACTCGGCGCCGGCGTGTTCCTCGCCATGCACGATCTCGAAATCCGCGGCGCGGGCGAAGTGCTGGGTGAATCGCAGAGCGGCGACATGCAGGAAATCGGCTTCAATCTGTATTGCGCGATGCTCGATGCCGCGGTGAAATCGCTCAAGCAGGGCAGGGAGCCCGATCTCACCGCGCCGCTCGGCGTCACCACCGAGATCAACCTGCACGTGCCGGCGCTGCTGCCGGACGATTACTGCAGCGACGTGCACGAACGTCTGGTGCTCTACAAACGGCTCGCCAACTGCGAAACCGAGGACCAGCTCGACCTGCTGCGCGAAGAGCTCATCGACCGTTTCGGTGAACTGCCCGAGGCGGCGCGCGCACTCCTCGACAGCCACCGCCTGCGCATCCTCGGCAAACCGCTCGGCATCGCGCGCATCGACGCCACCGACAGTGCCATCCAGTTGCAATTCGTGCCCCAGCCGCCGATCGAGCCGATCAAAATCATCAAGCTGATCCAGACCCGGCGCAACTACAAGCTCGCCGGCCAGGACAGGCTGCGCATCGAAGCCCAGCTTCCCGACCTGAAAACCCGCATCGCCGGCGTGCGCGACGTGTTCAAGGCGCTCGCCTGAGAGGCGACCAATAATATATCAATAAAAACAATGAGTTATGATTAATTTGTGTGCCGTGGCGCAAGCCGTCGCCCCTAAAAGTGCAGGCATTCCCCTTCAGAACAGCATCATGCTCCTCTACCTGCTCGAACTGTTCGGCGTTGCGGTATTCGCGATCAGCGGAGCGCTGGTCGCCGCGCGCAAAGGCATGGATCCGTTCGGCGTCATCGTCATCGCGGTGGTCACGGCCATCGGCGGCGGCACGCTGCGCGACGTGCTGCTCGGCCGCCACCCGATTTTCTGGTTCGAGGATGTCACCTATCTCGTCGTGATCATTGCGGCGGCAGCGTTTACGCTGGTCTATAGCCGTTTCTGGCGCGCGCCGCTGAAAGCGCTGCTGATCGCTGACGCGTTCGGGCTGGCGCTGTTCACGGTGAGCGGCGCCCAGATCGCCGAGCAGCAGGCGCTGCCGGCCATCATCGTCGTGCTGATGGCGGCGATCACCGGCACTGCCGGTGGCGTGCTGCGCGACATGCTGTGCGCCGAGGTGCCGCTGATCCTGCGGCGCGACATCTATGCCACCGCCTCGCTCGCCGGCGCCACCATTTACGTCGCCGGCAAACACTGGGCGTTCGACGTCACCGCCATCGCTCTGGCCGCCATGGTCACCGTCTTCGCGCTGCGGATGGCGGCCATTTTCCTCGAGTGGCACCAGCCGCGTTTCGAGCACGACGACAAATCTTCGGACTGAAACCGCGCGCGCTCTCTCCGAGGGAGAAAAAATTGAGCACGAACGGCAGCGAAAGGAATTCACTGGCGCCCCCCCGTCCGCCGAGCCTGCCGCAACCGGCCCGGGGCGCGCGCCTTCCGTTATAATCGCGCCTTCGCGCTTTCCGCCTCGCGTCCGGCTCATCATGCATCTCATCATCCAGGGCAATAACGTCGAAACGGCCGATCTGAAGCGTCTCGCCACGCTCGCCGGCGCCAACGGCATCGAACAGATCGCAGCCAACGCGTTCCGTCTGACCAATGCCACATCCGCTGCCGCCATCGACACGCTGTGCGAGCAGGCGCGGCTCGACTACGCCCTCGTGCCCGAAGGCCGGCGGCTGGCGGATTTCAGACTGCTGGTGATGGACATGGATTCGACGCTGATCACGATCGAAACCATAGACGAACTTGCCGACATGATGGGCCTCAAGCCGCAGGTCGCGGCCATCACGGCACAGGCGATGCGCGGCGAGATCGAATACGATGAGAGTCTGAGGCGCCGCCTCGCGCTGCTCAGGGGGCTCGAGGAAAGCGCGCTCACGCGGGTCTATGACGAGCGGCTGCAGTTGAGCCCCGGCGCGGAACGGCTGCTCGCACGGGTGAAAAGCCTCGGCATCAGAACGCTGCTGGTGTCGGGGGGCTTCACCCAGGTGACCGACCGCCTGCGCTCAAGACTCGCCCTCGATTACGCCTATTCCAACACGCTCGCGACGAAAGACGGAAAGCTGACCGGCGAAATCACGGGGCGCATCGTCAACGCCGATGCCAAACGCGACGAACTCTTGCGCGTGTGCGCGGCGTTGGGCATCGACCGCTCGCAGGTCATCGCCGTCGGCGACGGCGCCAATGACCTCAAATTCATGGCCGAAGCCGCTGTCAGCATCGCCTATCACGCCAAACCCGTAGTCCGCGAAAAAGCCACCCACGCCATCAATCACGTCGGCCTCGACGGCATACTCAATCTGTTCGATTGACCGCCGGCGGGTAGTGGGCAAGGCAGCCCTGAAGCCACCTCCCGACAAGCATTCAGGCGTCCGGAAGGGGGCGACGTTCGCAGGTCATGGCCGATGCCGGCCGCGCCGATGACGCGCGTTGCTGCCGGAGATCCGCGCGTCCGCTCTTGCACCCCTCGGCCTCGTCCCGCATCAGCTGTTCGCGCATGCCGGACAGGGCCGCGGCGATCAGCAGCGGGCAAAACAGCATGATGGCGATATCGAGATGCCCGCCCAGGGTGAGCAGCGGCGGCGTAATGCCCAGTCCGGTGAACAAGAAATCCGCCAGGTGTCCGTTTCTCATGATTTACCTTTCGATCCGCAAAGAACGGCCTGGCACTTTGCTGTGCGTCCCGGCCAGCGCTTCGTCATCCACAATTACGGCAAAACCGCACACAAGTTGAGCACCGCGGCAGGATATGATGCTGTTTCAGCAACTTGCGGCAACCGGGGCGGACTGTGGCTGAACCGCTTGCCAGCCCCCGCTCTCGTGTTTATCGTGTAACGGTATGTAACCAAAGGGGCGAACTTGAACAGCAGGAAGAAAAACCGCACAGCGTCCGATTGCGGGCGAGAACGCTGGTCCGTGCGAACCTATCTGTTCGTGCTGGCCATGGCCGTCGCCCTGCCCCTCGTCGTGCTGCTTGTCCTGAACACCTATCGCTCCTTCCGTCACGACGCGCAACAGTCCGGCACAGCGGCGCTGAATGTCGCCGAAATCGCCGCCGCCAGCGTCTATACTTTCATCCACGATGGCCAACTCGCCCTGTCGCGCCTCGCCCTGCGACCGCAGATACGCGCGATGGACCCGGCACGGTGTGATCCGATGCTCACGAGTTTCGTGGAACTGAATCCCCAGTTCGCCAATGCGGGCATAGTGAATCTCGCGGGGCAAGTCATCTGTTCAGGGTTGCCGCAACCCGGCGACGATCAGGCCTTGATCACCCCCACCGAACATTTTCAGCGTCTTCTCCGCGAAGACAGCTTCGTGGTCGGAAAACCTTTCGTCGATGCCGTCACGGGAAAATGGGTATCCGCACTCGCCCACCCCGTTCGCGACGGGCAGGGCAGACTCACCGGCATAGTGGGGCTCGTCATCGATCTGGAGCGCTACGCCTTGCTATTGAACGCGGTGGACCTGCCACCGGACGCCACCGTCAGCATCATCGACGGCGACGGCGCGGTGATCTCGCACAGCGGCGACGACCAGCAGTGGTCAGGACTCCGGGTGCGCAACAGCGAGATCGCCGGTATCGCGCTTGCCAGAAAGCGCGGTCACGCCGCCGCCGCGGGTTTCGACGGCACCCGCCGCCTTTACGGATTTACTCCCGTCCTGAATACGGACTGGCTGGTTCTAGTCGGGGTCCCCGAGACCGCGGTATTCGCCGCAGTGCGCAGCAGCATTTTCCAGGACGGATTTTCAATGATGATCGTCGTGCTGGCGGTAATCGGCCTCGCGTTTTTCGTCGGCCGTCACATCGAGCAGCCGGTACGGGCGATGGCGGCAACGGCCAGGAAAATCGCGCAGGGGAAGCTTGCGGCACGGGCGACGGTCGGCGGACCGAGGGAAATCACGGAAGTCGCCACCGAATTCAACCGCATGCTCGATTTCCGCGACCAGATCGAACTGGTACTGCAAGAAACCGAACGCCGTTTCCGCAGTCTGCTGGAAAACGTGCAAATGGCGGCGGTGATTCTGGACGGCGAGGGCCACATCCGATTCTGCAACGACTATCTGCTGGCGCTCACCGGCTGGAGCCGAAAGCAACTGCTGGGGGAAGACTGGTACGCGAGACTGGTGGCGCCAGAAGACGCTCACGCGAGGGAAGCGTTCCTGCAGTCCCTGAAGCAGGGCGAAATCGCCGCCTGTCATGAGAACCCCGTCGTCACCCGCGACGGCGAGAAACGGATGATGCGCTGGAACAACACGCTGCTGAAAGACCCGGCCGGCAACGTCAGCGGCGTCGCCAGCCTCGGCGAAGACATCACCGAGCGGCTGGCGGCCGAACGGCGCGCGATGGGCGAAAAGCAGATTCTCGAGATGGCTGCGAGAGGCGCGGCGCCGGAAGAAATACTCGAAGCGCTTTGTGCAAACATTGCAAAACAGTGCCGCCACGGCGCGCTGTGCACCGTTTTGCTGCTCGACGCCGACGGCGTCCATCTGCGCCACGGCGCCGCTCCCGGGATGCCACAGGGTTTCGTTCAGGCCATTGACGGCAGCGCCATCGGTCCCGCCGCCGGCTCCTGTGGTACCGCCGCCTTCTCACGCAAGCCCGTCATCGTTTCCGACATTGCCAGCGATCCCTTGTGGCGGAATTGGCGCGAAATCGCATTGAACCACGGACTACGCGCCTGCTGGTCGACACCGATTTTCTCGGACAAAGGCGCGGTGCTGGGCACTTTCGCGCTCTACTTCCCGCAACCGCTGACGCCCAACACCGGCGAGCTGCGGCTGGCCGAAAGCGCAAGCCATCTCGCCGGCATCGTGATCATGCGGCAGCAGACCGAGGAAGCACTGAAGGACACGAGCCTGCGGCTGCGCGCGCTGTCCAGCCGTGTGCTGGAAGTCCAGGAATCGGAACGTCGCCGCATTGCGCGTGAATTACATGACGAAATCGGCCAGATCCTGACCGCGCTCAAGATCCATCTGCAAAAACTCAAACCGGGATCGGAGCCCCACGTTCTGGGGCGCGGCATTGATGACTGCATCGACATTACCGCACGCGCACTCGACCGGGTGCGCAGTCTGACGCTCGACCTGCGGCCGCCGCAACTGGATTATCTCGGACTCGACGACGCGATCCGCTGGCACCTCGAGCACCAGTGCGCAGCAGCGGGAATCAACTGGCGCCTCGACTGCGAACCGGGCTTCCCGCGTCTGCCTTCCGATCTCGAAACCACCTGTTTTCGCATCGTTCAGGAAGCCTTGACCAATGTCGTGCGCCACGCCGATGCGCATCAGGTGACGGTCGGCCTTTTTCAGCAAGGCGACGAACTGCGGCTCGCGATACGCGACGATGGTCACGGTTTCGACGTCGGGGATGTCGCTCGCTTTTCCATCGAGGAAGGCCATATGGGGGTACTGGGCATGCATGAACGCGCAGCACTCGCCGGTGGCCGGCTCGAAATCAGTTCGGACCATTCCGGCACCGAGGTGCGCGCCGCATTTCCGCTGCGCTCCGCCGCCGGCGATACCGGACTCCAGGAAGGCCGGAAATGAAAGCCGTGCGCATCCTTCTGGCCGACGACCACACCATAGTGCGCGCCGGCATCCGTTCCCTGCTCGAGTCGCCGGGAAAATACGAAGTCGTTGCCGAAGCGAGCAATGGCCACGAAGCACTCGAGCTGGCGAGAGCGCTTCGTCCGGACATCGTGCTGATGGATATCGCCATGCCGGGCGTGAACGGTCTCGAAGCCACCGCCACGCTCACGCGCGAGCTTCCGGACACCCGCGTCATCATCCTCTCGATGCACGCCGGCGAGGATTTCGTCAGGCAGGCGCTGCGCGCCGGGGCCGCCGCCTATCTGCTGAAGGAATCAGCAACCCAGGAACTCGATCTCGCCATCGCCGCCGTCATGGCCGGCAATGCCTATCTCAGCCCCACGGTCTCCAGACAGGTGGTCGCCGGATACGTCGGAAACACACCGGACGGGAAAGCCGCGGCGGCGCTGACCCCGCGCCAGCGCGAAGTGCTCAAGCTCGTCGCCGAAGGCAAGAGCACCAAGGAAATCGCCCATTTGCTCGGTGTGAGCGGCAAGACCGTCGAAACCCATCGCGCGCAGCTGATGGAACGCCTCGGCATCCGCGATGTCGCCGGGCTGGTGCGCTACGCGATCCGCACCGGTCTGGTCGGTAACGGCCGCCCCGGCCAGTAAAAAGCACCCTTTCCTGCCGGCAGCGGCATCCCGGCATCGCACCGGGGATTTCCCGAAGCGGTATCAGGAAATGCCCGATGGACTGCCGCGCAGCGCACCGCTACGATGGCCTGCATATTCCAGGGAGTCATCCATGGTGAGAAGCACATCGATGCCGCGCCGACAGCCAGCAATCCCCTGCGGCGCACGCCATGCTGACAGAGAAGAAACCATGCAACCGATACGCGTAGTCATCGCCGATGACAGTTCCGAGTTCATCGAGGTGGCCAGAAACTGCCTTGCCGACATTACCGGCATCGAAGTCGTGGGATGCGCTCCGTCGGGCCCGAAGCTGCTGGAAATGATCAGGGACGAACCGGCCGACCTCGCTTTCGTCGATCTGGTCATGCCCGGCATGAACGGTCTCGCTGCCGCCCATTTGCTGAAAAGCCTGGACCCCCGGCTCAAGGTGGTCGTGATGTCGCTGTTCGACGACCCCAGGCTCGCCACCCATGTCGGCACGGTGGGCGCCGACGGCTTCATCGCCAAGCAGTACTTCGTCATCGAACTGCCGCCGCTGCTGCACAAACTGTTCGGCGACGCTGCGCCCGTGCTCGCCTAATCCCAGCGGTCGTCCCTCACCTGCACCACGCCGTTTTCCACGCGCACCGGGAATGTGGCGGTCGGCTCATAGGCCGGCGCCGACAGCGCTTCCCCGGTGCGGATGCAAAAGCGCGCACCATGCCGCGGACAGACGATCTCGCAGCCTTCGACGGCGCCGCCGGTGAGTTGCCCGCCGTCATGGGTGCAGACGTCCTCGATCGCGAAATACTCGCCGTCGAGGTTGAACACCACGATCGGCGTGCCGTCGGCATCGACGCTGCGCCACTGTCCTGGCGCAAGCTCGCCCACCTTTGCCACCGTAATCCAGTCACTCATTGGACGTGAAACGTGAAAAGCGAAACGCGGTCCTCTCCGCCGTTAACCGGGGAGAGTCTGCACAGCAGACGCGGAGGCCGGTTCGGATAAAAGGGGGCGCGTTTCGCCCTTCGCTTTTCACCGGCCTCGCGCGCCGCCAAGGAAACCCGCACCCGCATCGATGGACTCGACTCAGACCGCGACGACCTCGATGTCGGGTTCGATCTGCCGCACCAGATTTTCGATGCCTGCCAGCGTGCCCGACAGCGAGCTCGGACAGCTGCCGCACGCGCCTTGGTAGTGCACGGTGAGCCTGTTGCCTTCCAGACCGAGCACATAAAGATCCCCGCCGTCGCCCTGCAGATAGGGGCGCACCTGTTCGTCCAGGATGCTGTTGATTTTCTCCAGCCGCGCGCGGTCGGCATCGCTCAGCGCTTCGCTGTTGAGCGCGGCGGTGGTCTGCGCCGCGAACTGTGCCGACTGCGCATCGGCCGCAGGGGCGTCACGGATTGGCACCGCCAGCTTGCGCATCAGTTCCTGCCAGTCGGCGCGTCCGTCCTGGGTCACCGTCACCCAGTGATCGACATAGAACACGTTGGTCACGTGATCGATGGCGAACAGCTTGGCCGCCAGCGGATCGTCCTTCGCCTGCTCGGCGTTGTCGTAGGAGCGCGTGATGCCCCACGTCAGCGGTTCCCGCAGGATGAACTTCATCGCGTTGGGATTGGGGGTCGGTTCGATTTCAGCGATTTTCGGCATGGTTCAGATCAGTTTCGCCGCACAGACGCGAAAGTTTCGCGACGGGAAAAAGGATTCGATATCCGCACACTGCTCTTTTTGCGTCTTCGCGTCGTGGTGGCAGGGCATCCCGGAGTCATGCGCCACCGATCGACACATGCATCGGATCGGCATCGGCTTCGGTGGAAGCGCTTGCGATGGCGTTGAGCGCAGCGTGCAGCGTATGCCACGGCAGAATCGCGCATTTGACGCGCGTCGGCAGGTCGCGCACGCCGGCAAACACCGTGAGCCGACCCAGATGGTGGGGTCGGGAAAGATCGAGCTTGCCAGTGGCCATGTCGCGGAACTCCTGCACCATCTGTTCGGCATCGGCGCGCGTCCTGTTTTTCACCATGGTGGTCATCATCGACGCCGAAGCCTTGCAGATCGCACACGACTCGCCTTCGAAGCTGATGGCCTCGACCACATCGTCCTTGAGCCTCACGCCCAGATGGATGTGGTCGCCGCACAGCGGATTCACTCCTTCGGCCCGGTGGGTGGCGTCGGCGAGCTTTCCCCAGTTGCGCGGCTTCCGGTTGTGGTCGAGGATGACTTCTTGATAAAGTTGTTTTGAATCAGTCACTTATGCAAACACCTTCTGCACCTTGCGGATCGCCGCCACCAGCGCATCGACTTCCGCCATGGTGTTGTAGAACGCAAAGGAGGCACGCGAGGTCGCAGGGATCGCGAAACGCCGCATCACCGGCTGCGCGCAATGATGGCCGGTGCGAATCGCCACGCCTTCATCGTTGAGCAGCGTGCCGACATCGTGCGGATGCACGCCATCGACCACGAACGACAGCACCGCCGCCTTGTGCTCCGCGCTACCGATGATGCGCACTCCCGGCAGACGGTTCAGCTGGTCGGTGGCGTAGTCCAGCAGATCGGTTTCGTGCGCGGCGATGCGCGCCATGCCGATCGCGTCCAGATAGTCGACCGCCGCGCCCAGGGTGATCGCCGCGGCGATCGGCGGCGTGCCGGCTTCGAACTTGGCCGGAATCGGCGCATAGGTGGTTTTCTCGAACGTCACCGACAGGATCATGTCGCCGCCGCCCTTGAACGGCTGCATTCTTTCCAGCCATGCAGCCTTGCCGTAGAGCACGCCGATGCCGGTCGGGCCGCACATCTTGTGGCCGGAGAAAGCGTAGAAGTCGCAGTCGAGCGTCTGCACGTCGACACCCAGATGCGGTGCGGCCTGCGCGCCGTCCACCAGCACCGGCACGCCGCGCGCATGCGCGAGTTCTATGATCTCCCCGACCGGATTGATGGTGCCCAGCGCGTTCGAGACGTGGGTCACGCCCACCAGCCTGGTGCGGCCGTTGAGAAGCCTCCGGTATTCGTCGAGCAGCAGCTCCCCGCGGTCGTTGACCGGCACCACGCGGATTTTCGCGCCCTTCTCCTCGGCCAGCATCTGCCACGGCACGATGTTCGAATGGTGCTCGAGCGTGGTGAGGATGATTTCATCGTCCGCGCCGATGAACTTGCGCCCGTAAGCGTGCGCCACCAGATTGATGCTTTCGGTGGTGCCGCTGGTGAAAATGATCTCGCGGTCTTCTCTGGCGTTGATGAAAGCCTGCAGCCTGCGGCGCGCCGCCTCGTATTCGGCGGTCGCCGTCTCCGACAGATAATGCACCGCACGGTGGATGTTGGCGTGCTGCGTCGTGTGGTAGCGCACCCAGCGGTCGATCACCGGCTGCGGCATCTGGCTTGATGCCGCATTATCGAGAAACACCAGCGGCTTGCCGTTGACAGCGAGACCGAGAATGGGGAAATCGGCACGGATGCGCGCGAGATCGAGCGTCTCGGCGGACTGCATCACCGCGGTTTCGCGCGCGCTCATGGCATCACTCCGCTTTGCGTCTGTTCCATCACCGCCCGCTCGAGGCGCTTGACCAGCGACGGCAGCGGGATACGGTCGATGATCTCGGCGCCGAAAGCGTAAGTAAGCAGGTTGCGCGCCTTGCCTTCGGCCAGCCCGCGGCTCCTGAGATAGAACAGCTGCTCGGCGTCGAGCTGGCCGACGGTCGCACCATGCGAACACTTGACGTCGTCGGCGAAGATTTCGAGCTGCGGCTTGATATCGACATGGGCTTTGCCCGACAGCAGCAGGCTGCGGCTCTGCTGTGCCGAATCGGTGAGCTGCGCGCCCTCGCGCACCAGCACCTTGCCGTTGAACACGGCGTGCGCCGCGCCGCCGACGATGGTCTTGTGCAGCTGCGCGCTGCGGCCATGGGGCCGGTTGTGGGATATCAGCGTATGCGTGTCGGCGAGCTGGCGGCCCGAAATCAGCGCGAGCCCGTCGATTTTCGCCTCGGCGCCTTCGCCATCCTGTGCCACGACGAGATTGTGGCGCGAGATGCGCGCACCCAGCGCCACAGTGTGTGACAGATAGACCGCGTCCCTTTCCAGCGTCACGGCACAGTTCGCGATGTGGAAAGCGTTCGGACTTTCACGCTGCAGTCTGACATGACACACGCGCGCATTGGCGCCGACCGCAATTTCCGTCACCGCATTATTGAAATAGACGCCATCGGTGAGACTCACATAGTCCTCGACCACTGTGCATGCGGCGCCGTTTTCGGCCACCACCAGACAGCGCGGATGGGCGACGGCCTCATCGTGCGTCGCGATGAACAGCAGATGCACCGCCGCGGCGCAGGCATGGTTGCCCGCAACCGTGACCACCGCCCCGTCGTGCAGATAAACGGTATTGAGTGCAGCGAACACGTCGTTGTCGAAAGCCGCGTGTTGCGCCAGATGCTTTTCGAGCAACGCGCTTCGGCTCCGGATTCCTTCTGCCAACGTCAAAACGGCAACGCCGGCAGGCAGCCCGGCCCGCGCCGACAGTTCGGGCGCAAACACGCCATCGACGAAGACAAGCCGCACGCCGGCTTCGGGCACCACAAAACGCCCGATGTCGGCAGGCGCCGGCCGGGTTGCATCCCGCGGCGGCCGGAACCGGAATTTGGTGAGCGGCGTGATGTCGGTGAAGCGCCACTCCTCGTCGCGCGTGGTCGGCACCGTCAGCGCGTTGGCGCACTCCAGCGCTTGCGCGCGCCGCGCATCGAGCCAGCCCGCCGGGCTCTGCGGCAGGCCGCGGCTGTCCTGCAGCAGCGACTCGATATAGGGATGGCTCGCCGTGCGGGTCATGCCGTCACGCCGCTTTTGCCGTGCTCGTCGACCACCCAGTCGTAGCCACGAGTTTCGAGCTCGAGCGCGAGCTCCCTGCCGCCGGTCTTGATGATCCTGCCGCCCTCCATCACGTGCACGTAATCCGGCACGATGTAATTGAGCAGGCGCTGGTAATGGGTGACCAGCACCACTGCGTTGTCGGGCGTGAGCAGATGGTTGACGCCGCCCGCGACGACTCTCAGCGCATCGATGTCGAGGCCGGAATCGGTTTCGTCGAGCACCGCGAGCTTCGGCTCGAGAATGGCCATTTGCAGGATTTCATTGCGTTTTTTCTCGCCACCGGAAAAGCCGTCGTTGACGCTGCGGTCGAGAAATTCGGGGTCCATCTCCAACAGCTTCATTTTCTCTCGCACGTAATCGTCGAATTCCAGCGGATCCATTTCGTCCCTGCCGCGCGCCCCCTGCACCGTATTGTAGGCAAGCCGCAGGAAAGCACTGTTCGATACCCCGGGAATCTCGACCGGATACTGGAAACCGAGAAACAGTCCGGCGCGTGCGCGCTCCTCGGGGGCGAGCGCGAACAGATCCTTTCCTTCCAGCAGCACTTCGCCGCTTCTCACCTCATAAGCGGGATGTCCCGCCAGCACTTTGGCGAAAGTGCTCTTGCCCGAGCCGTTGGGCCCCATGATGGCGTGAACTTCCCCGGCGCACACCGTGAGATCCATACCCTTGAGAATCTCGACACCGGCGACTGCAGG
>JBKBXX010000076.1:0-17183 GCA_046313915.1 Burkholderiales bacterium
TTGCCGCGACAAGGAGCGCCGCGCCCGCTGACTCGCCGGAAAAAGGGTTGCGCCAGCCGAAAAATCTTTGAATTGTACAACGCGGCTGACGCGGCCGTCAACGAACGGTGCACCGCAGCATAGTCACTGCAGCCGCGCGAGGAGGGCGTCGAGTTGATCGAGACTGTGGTAATTGACGATCAGCTTGCCGCTGCCTTTTTTCGCGCCGGGCCTTATGCTTACCGTGGTGCCGAGGCGGCTCGACAATTCTTCTTCGAGGCGGGCGACATCGCGGTCGGCGGGCGGGCGGGGCCGTGGCACGGGCTTGCCGAGCTCACCCCCGACACGGCTTTCGACCTCGCGCACCGAAAGCCGCTTTGCCACGACCTCGCGCGCCAGCTCGATCTGCCGCGCCACCGGCAACGCCAGCAGCGCCCTCGCGTGTCCCATGTCGAGCTTGCCCTGGGCGAGCAGTTCGCGCACCGGCGGAGCAAGCTCGAGCAGCCGCAACAAATTGGTCACGGCCGCGCGGGAGCGGCCCAGCGCCTCGGCCGCGCTGGCGTGCGTCAAACCGAATTCCTGGATCAGGCGCTGGATTCCCGCCGCCGCCTCGAGCGGATTCAGGTCTTCGCGCTGAATGTTCTCGATCAGCGCCGCGGCGAGCGCCTGCTGATCCGGGATCTCGCGCACCAGCGCCGGCACGCTCGCCAGCCCCGCCATGCGCGCCGCCCGCCATCGCCGCTCTCCTGCAACGATTTCGTAGCGGCCGCCGGCGAGCGGCCGCACCAGGATGGGCTGCATCACGCCTTGCGTCTTGATCGAGTCCGCGAGTTCCTGGAGCGCGTCGCCGTCCATATGTGTGCGTGGCTGGTATTTTCCCGATTCCAGCGCGTCTATGGCGAGGTGGCGCAAAGCCTCTTCGCCCACCGTCGCCGCCGGTTCCTCGCCGCCCAGCAGCGCATCCAGACCCCGCCCCAACCCTTTTTGTTTCACCATGGCATTGCCTTCATTCAATTTACGCCGGCGCGCCGCGGCCGAGCATTTCTCCTGCCAGCTCCAGATACGCCTGCGCGCCTTTTGAGTTCCTGTCGAACTTGAGCGCCGGCATGCCGTAACTGGGAGCTTCCGCGAGCCGGATATTGCGCGGAATCACCGTGCGGTAGACCTTGTCGCCGAAATGCTGTTCGAGCTGCGCCGAGACCTGCTGCGCCAGCGTGTTGCGCGGATCGTACATGGTGCGCAGCAAGCCCTCGATCTGCAATTTGGGATTGAGGTGCGCGCGCACTTTCTTGATGGTCTGCACCAGATCGCTCAACCCTTCGAGCGCGTAATACTCGCATTGCATGGGAATCATCACGGCGTGCGCCGCGCTCAAGCCGTTGACCGTTAGCATGTTGAGCGCCGGCGGGCAGTCGATCAAGATGAAATCGTACTCGCTTTCCACGGCAGCGAGCGCCGTCTTGAGCCGGGTTTCGCGGTGCTCGATTTCGACCATTTCGACCTCGGCGCCAGCGAGCTCGCGGTTGGCGGGAACCACGTCGTAATTGCCGGCGGCCGAACGCGCCCGCACTTCGGCGAGCATCCGTTCGCCGAGCAGCACATGGTACACCGTGGCCGGCAGGCGACGCTTGTCTATGCCGCTGCCCATGGTGGCGTTGCCCTGCGGATCCAGATCGACCAGCAGCACCCGCTGCCCGCTCTCGGCCAGGCTCGCAGCAAGGTTGACGCTGGTGGTGGTCTTGCCGACGCCCCCTTTCTGGTTGGTGATGGCCAGGATTTTCGTCACGAGACCACCTGCCGTGCCGCCTGCATCAGCACCAGATGGCGCTCGGCCTCCAGCCCGGGCACGGCAAGCCGGATCACTTCGCGCACGGCAAAGCCGCCGGGCAACGACGCCAGCTCTTCATAGGGATAAACCCCCTTCATCGCCGCGACCACGCCGTCTGCGGCGCAAAAACGCCCGGCAGCTTTCAGAAACTCGGGCAAACCGGAAAAGGCCCGCGAGATCACGACATCGAACTCCTGCCCGGCGCGCCAGGTTTCGGCGCGCTCGCAGACCACTTCGACGTTGGGCAGCTCGAGCTCGATTGCCGCCTGGCTGAGAAAAGCCGCTTTCTTGTGGTTGGCGTCGAGCAGGGTCACGCGCGCCTGCCGCAGCGCCAGTGCGAGCGGAATCCCCGGAAGCCCCGCGCCGCTGCCCACGTCGAGGATGCGGCGCGCGGCCGCCAGATGCGGCGCGACCGCCAGACAGTCCAGCAGATGGTGGGTGAGCATTTTTTCGGTCTCGCGCACCGCCGTCAGGTTGTAGACCTGGTTCCACTTGGCGATCAGCGCCAGATACGCCAGCAGTTTCTGCTGCGCTTCGGCGGTGATGTCGGCGCCCAGCCGGCGCGCCCCCTGCGCGAGTTCTTCGGCAAGGTTCATGCGCTTTTCTTGCTGCGGGCAAAGCCGCGCTTCGCGTGAACCAGCAGCACCGAAATCGTCGCCGGCGTGATGCCGGAGATGCGTGCCGCCTGGCCGATGGTCTCCGGGCGGAATCTGTTGAGCTTCTGCTGCGCCTCCACCGACAGGCCCCGCACCTGGGTGTAGTCGACGTCCTGCGGCAAGCTCGTGCTTTCCTGGTGCTCGTGCCGTTCGATTTCTTCGCGCTGGCGCTCGATATACCCCTGGTACTTGGCCTGGATCTCGACTTGCTCCGCAGCCAGCGGGTCCGCGATCGCCGGCCCCGCGCCGGGCAAGGTCATCAGCGCCGCGTAGCCGACGTCCGGCCGCCGCAGCAGATCCAGCAGCGTGTATTCGCGCTCCAGCGCCTGGCCCAGCACGCGCTCGGCTTCGGCTTGCGGACACAGTTTGGGGTTGAGCCAGGTCGTCCCGAGCCGCTCCTGCTCGTGCGCGATCGCCTCGCGCTTGCGGCAGAAAGCTTCCCAGCGTGCGTCGTCCACCACCCCCAGCCGGCGGCCGATTTCTGTCAGGCGCAGATCGGCGTTGTCCTCGCGCAGCGAAAGCCGGTACTCGGCGCGACTGGTGAACATGCGATACGGCTCGGAAACCCCGCGCGTGATCAGGTCGTCGACCAGCACGCCGAGATAGGCTTCGTTGCGGCGCGGGCACCACGGATCGCGCTCCCTGACGAACATGCCGGCGTTGATGCCGGCGAGCAACCCCTGCGCCGCCGCCTCCTCATAGCCGGTGGTGCCATTGATCTGTCCGGCGAAGAACAGCCCTGCGACGGCCTTGGTTTCGAGCGAGCTCTTGAGCCCGCGCGGATCGAAATAGTCGTATTCGATCGCGTAGCCGGGCCGCGTGATGTGGGCGTTCTCCAGCCCCCTGATCGACCGCACCAAGGCGTGCTGGACGTCGAACGGCAGGCTGGTCGATATGCCATTGGGATAAAACTCGTTGACCGTCAGTCCTTCCGGCTCGAGAAAAATCTGATGCGAGTGCTTGTCGGCGAAACGCGTGATCTTGTCTTCGATCGACGGGCAATAGCGCGGGCCCACGCCTTCGATCACCCCGGTGAACATCGGCGAGCGGTCGAGGGCGCCGCGGATGATGTCGTGAGTCCTCGGGTTGGTGTGGGTGATCCAGCACGGCAGCTGCCGCGGGTGCTGCTCGCGCGTGCCCAGAAAAGAAAACACCGGCGTCGGCTCGTCTCCGGGCTGCTCGGTCATTACCGAGAAATCGATGCTGCGGCCGTCGATGCGCGGCGGCGTGCCGGTTTTCAGCCGGCCGATCGGCAGCTTCATTTCGCGCAGCCGCTGCGCAAGGCTGACGGCGGGCGGGTCGCCAGCGCGCCCGGCCGGATAATTCCGCAGCCCGACGTGCACCAGCCCCGACAGGAAAGTGCCCGCCGTGAGCACGACCGCGCGCGCCGCGTACCTGAGGCCGATTTGTGTCACCACGCCGCACACGCGGTCCCCCTCCAGGATCAGGTCGTCGACGGCCTGCTGGAAAATCCGCAGATGGGGCTGGTTTTCGAGCCGGCGACGAATGGCCTGTTTGTAGAGCAGCCGGTCGGCCTGGGCGCGCGTCGCGCGCACTGCCGGCCCCTTGCGTGAATTGAGGATGCGAAACTGGATGCCGGCCTCGTCGGCCGCCGCCGCCATTGCCCCCCCCAAGGCATCGACTTCCTTGACCAGATGGCCTTTGCCTATGCCCCCGATCGAAGGGTTGCACGACATCTGCCCTAGGGTCTCGATATTGTGGGTGAGCAGCAGCGTATTGCACCCCAACCGCGCGCTGGCGAGCGCGGCCTCGGTCCCGGCGTGGCCCCCGCCGATAACAATAACATCAAATTTTTCAATGGCTTGCACTTGTGCCACCGCGCGGGGTTGGGTTGTCGAGGCGCTGAATCATAGCCTATTTTGCATCAAAAATGAATAGCCGCCTTCGAAAAGCCGGATGTTTCACGTGGAACCTCGATCCGCGAGGTTCCACGTGAAACTCGGCGGGGGCGGGGTGCCGGCGTTCTTGCCGCGCGGTCGGGGGCGAAAGGCGGAAAAATTGCGTGGCTTGCGGCTACTTGCCGATGCAGAAGCGCGAGAAAATCTCCCCCAGGAGATCGTCCGCCGTGAACTCTCCGGTGATCGTCGACAGCGCCTCCTGGGCAAGGCGCAATTCCTCGGCGAATAATTCGGCATGGCGTTTTTGTTCCGAGGCGGCGGCGAGATGGTCGCGTGCCCGGCGCAACGCTTCCAGATGTCGTTCCCGCGCCAGGAACACGCCCTCCCCGGTGCCGTGCCAGCCGGCGGCTTTGAGCAGTTCCTGGCGAAGCAATTCGATGCCCGCGCCGGTTTTGGCCGAAAGCCAGACCCGCGTCCCGTCGACGCATCTTTCAACCGTCGGCGCCCTGCCCGGAACCAGGTCGATCTTGTTCAGCACCCGCAAGCAAGGCAGTTGGGGCGGCAACCGGTCGAGAATGGCGGTGTCGGCTGCGGTTTCGCCCTTCGTTGCGTCTTCCAGCAATAACACGAGGTCGGCTTTCTCGATGGCCGCCCAAGTGCGGGCGATGCCGAGTTTCTCCACCGGGTCTTTCGACTCGCGCAGCCCCGCAGTATCGATGATGTGCACGGGCAGGCCGCCGACGTCCATGGTCTGCCGGATGACGTCGCGGGTGGTGCCCGGGATGTCGGTGACTATCGCCAGATCCTCGCCTGCCAGCAGATTCAGCAAACTCGATTTGCCGACGTTCGGCTGGCCCGCCAATACGATATGGAGGCCTTCACGTAACAGGCTTCCTTGCTGCGAAGCCTCCAATACGGCGTCCAGTTGCCCGCGGATTTGCCCCAGCCTTGCCTCGGCAGCGGTCCGTTCAAGAAAATCGATTTCTTCCTCGGGAAAGTCGAGAGTCGCTTCGATCAGCGTCCGCAAATTGATAAGCGCTTGCGTAACCCCATGTATTTTCTCTGAAAATGCGCCCTGTAACGAACGCACGGCGCAGCGGGCGGCTTCCGCCGTCGTGGCTTCGATCAGGTCGGCGACACTTTCCGCTTGAGCCAGATCGAGCTTCTCGTTGAGAAAGGCGCGCCGGGTGAATTCACCAGGCTCGGCGAGCCGCGCCCCCAGTTCGAGGCAGCGCTTGAGGAGCAGCTGCAGCACCACCGGTCCGCCATGCCCCTGCAGCTCGAGCACATCCTCTCCGGTATAGGAATGCGGCGCCGCGAAATAGAGCGCGAGACCCTGGTCGATGGCCGCGCCGTGCCGGTCGCGAAAATCAGCCAGCACGGCTCGCCGCGGCGGCAAATTGCGACCGAGGATCCCTTCGATCACCGCGGCGAGCCGGGATCCGGGTCCCGAAAGACGCACCACGCCGATACCGCCCCGGCCGGGGGCGGTCGCTATTGCGGCGATGAGGTCGTTGGCAACCATGGGCGGCGAGTATACCGCTTCAGCCCCCGGGCCGGCCGGCGGGCGCCGCAGGACGTCAGTTCTTGTGCGGCGCCTTGGGATTGCTCGCCTGTTCCAGCGTCCGGTTGATGTGCCATTGCTGGATGATGGACAACACGTTGTTCACCAGCCAGTAGAGCACCAGGCCGGCGGGGAAGAAGAAAAAGAAGATGCTGAAAGCGATCGGCATGATTTTCATGACCTTGGCCTGGACGGGGTCCGGCGGCTCGGGGTTGAGCTTGGTCTGGATGATCATCGTGAGACCCATCAGAACCGGCAGGACGAACCAGGGATCGGGCGCGGAAAGGTCGTGGATCCAGCCGTAGAAAGGCGCGTGGCGCAATTCGACGCTAGCCAGGATCGTCCAATAAAGCGCAATAAAAACAGGTATTTGCACCAAAATCGGCAAACAGCCGCCGAGCGGATTGATTTTCTCGGTCTTATAGAGCGCCATCATCGCCTGCTGCAAGCGCTGGCGGTCGTCGCCGTATTGTTCCTTGAGCTTCTGCAGCTTGGGCGCCATTACACGCATTTTCGCCATGGAGCGGTAGCTCGCTTGCGAAAGCGGGTAGAACACCAGTTTGATCACCACCGTGAGCAATATGATGGCGACCCCCCAGTTGCCGACCCAGTGGTGGAACCACGACAGCACCCAGAACAGCGGAACGGCAAGAATGGTGAGCCAGCCAAAATCGATGGTGAGTTCCAGTCCCGGCGCTATTTTCGCGAGCTTCTCGTGTTCTTCCGGGCCCGCGTAAAGCGGCACGCTCACGGTCGCGCTGGCGCCCGCCCCGACCGTTCCCGCGGGAATGATCACGCCCGCGGCATAAAGCCCGTTTTCGAGGCGGCGCGTATAGAATTCGCGCGGCATTCCGTTCTTGGGCAACCACGCGCTGAAAAAATAGTGCTGCAGCATGGCGACCCAGCCGTCATCGCTGGTTTTGGGATAAGGCGTTTTGCCCTTGTCCATGTCGCCAAAAGCCACTTTCTGGAACTTCTCTTTTTCGGTATATACCGCCGCCCCGGTGTAGGTCGGCAGCATTTTCGAGTCACCCACCGGAGGTTTGCTGTCGCGCAACAACTGAAAATAGGCAAAAGGTTTTATTTCCGCTGCGCCTTGATTGGTGATTTCGTAGCCGACGTCGATTACATAGCTGCTGCGGTGGAACCGATAAATCTTGGTGATTTTGATGCCGCCGCCTTCCGGCGCTTCAAGTCGCACCTCGACTACGTCGGCGCCCGGAGCAAGCTTGTATTCCCGTTGCGATGCCTTGAACTCGGTGCGGTGCGTGGGAAGGCCAGGGCCGATCAAGCCGGTCTGCGCGATGTAGGTATGGTCGGGCCGATCCTGGAAAAGGACGAAAACCTTATTTTTGTCTTCCGTGTCGCGGTGCTGCTTGAGTTCGAGCCGCCGCAGATCGCCGCCCGTCGTGCCGATTTCCGCCCGGAAATAATCGGTTTCGACCAGGATCCCCTCCCCTTTCGGAAGCGCGGCGCTGCCCGCGACGGGCGGCGGCGTCTGCCCCGAGATCAGCTTGTCGCTCGGCATGGGCGGCGCCAGCTCCGCTGCCGGCTTGGCCGCGTCCTGCGGTGTTCGGAGCGGCGCCACCTGCTGTTGTTGATCCCGCTGCCATGCGTCGAGCAACAGGAAAACGGAGAACGAAAAGACGAAAAAAAGGATCAGGCGTCGTGAATCCATTGCTCCGGCCAGCTGGGGTTGATGAAAAACACAAATAGAATCAATTGGTTGCTTTGTTGCTGCGCGCCCGCAGCAGCAGTTCGTGCAATTCCTGGCGCAGCGCGGCGTTGTCACTTTGTTTGATCCCTGGGCGCAGTTGAACCACGATATCCCAAGAATCCAACCGCGGCGCGGCCTGGCGAAAAACTTCGCGCACCACCCGCTTGCCGCGGTTACGGTCCACCGCCCGCGGAAGCGCTTTCCTCGCGGCGATGATGCCCAGCCGTGCAAACGACAGGCCGTTGGGCTTGAACCGCACTACATAGAGTCGGCCCGAAACGACGCGGTTGTGCGCAAACACGGCTTCGTATTCATGGCGCTGGCGCAACCGCCAAAGATCCTGTTTTCGCGACAGGGAAATCGTCGCCCCATCCCTATCGTCGATCGGTCAAACGCTCAGCTGCGCGCGCCCTTTTGCGCGTCGGGCACGAATCACGGCCTTGCCTGCGCGCGTTTTCATGCGGACGCGAAAGCCGTGGGTGCGCTGCCGCCGCGTTTTGGAGGGCTGGTAGGTTCGTTTCATTTTCGCCTGCCTTTGGTTATACGCAAAACCCGGTATTACAACCCGTTTGCCACACTTTTGTCAATGTACCGCGCGTCAGAAAAACACCGTGCCGACAGCGGGATTGTTGTGGATAACTTGCTCCGGAACGGATAGAATCGTTTATTGTCTTGCACCCCTGTCGGGGACCAAAAAAACCATCCTACTCGACGCCGAACCAGATGAACAGTTTTTGGCGCTATTGCCTGTCCCATTTCGAAAAGGAACTTCCTGCCCAGCAGTTCAGAACGTGGATCAAGCCTTTGTCGTGTCACGCGGACGGCAACACCCTCACGCTGGTCGCCCCCAACCGCTTCGTCCTGCAATGGATACGCGACAAGTTCCTGCTGCGCATCCAAGAACTGGCGGCAGCCCGCCTCGACCATCCGGTGGAATTAAAGCTTCTGTTGGCGGAAAAAGAAGCCGCCCCTCCGGCATCGGCGCCACCCGTGAAGGCCGCGCCCGCCGTGCAGAAAGCCGCCTCCCGCGATGTCTCCCGTCTCAACCCCGCGTTCACGTTTGATACCTTCGTAACCGGCAAGGCGAACGATCTGGCGCGTGCTGCTGCGACCCAGGTAGCCGAACGCCCCGGGGTTGCATACAACCCTCTTTTCATCTACGGCGGCGTCGGCCTTGGAAAAACGCACCTAGTCCAGGCGATCGGCAATCACCTGCACGCGCGGAATCCCGAAAGCAAGATTCGCTACATTCACGCGGAACAATACGTTTCCGACGTCGTTCGCGCCTATCAGCACAAAGCTTTCGACGATTTCAAGCGCTATTACCACTCTCTCGACCTGCTGCTGATCGACGATATCCAGTTTTTCAGCGGCAAGAGCCGGACACAGGAAGAATTCTTCTACGCTTTCAATGCGCTGATCGAATCACACAAACAGCTGGTCATCACTTGTGATACCTATCCCAAAGAGATTTCCGGAATGGAAAACCGGCTGATCTCCCGCTTCGGCTGGGGGCTGACGGTCGCCGTCGAACCTCCGGAACTCGAAATGCGCGTTGCCATCCTGTTGAAGAAGGCCGAAATGGAGGCGGTGAAGCTCGACGAGTCCGTTGCCTTCTTTCTCGCAAAACACATCCAGTCCAACGTGCGGGAACTCGAAGGCGGCCTCAAGCGCGTCCTGGCCTATGCCCGCTTTTCCGGGCAGGAGCTGTCGGTAGATCTCTGCCGAGACGCGTTGCGGGACCTGCTCGCCATACAAAACCGTCAGATCTCGATCGAAAACATCCAGAAAACCGTTGCCGATTACTACAAGATCAAGGTCTCGGAAATGTATTCCAAAAAACGCAGCCGCAACGTCGCGCGTCCCCGGCAGATTGCCATGGCGCTCGCCAAGGAACTCACCCAGCTCAGCCTGCCTGATATTGGTGAGGCGTTCGGCGGGCGCGACCACACCACGGTTTTGCACGCTTGTCGCAAAATCGCTTCCCTGAAAGCAAACAGCAGCGACATCTCCCGAGACATCAATTCCCTGCTCAAAGTCCTGCGCAGTTGATCAATCCTGTATGGTTTGTGCACATATACGATTTTCAGACCGACAACGAAATTTCTCCACAATTCATATACAGCGATTTCCTATTCTGCACACAGGCAAAAAATCTTCCATCCTGCTGAAGGAAAAGGCTCCTTCGTTTTTTCCACAACGAACAAGTCTCTTTATTAGTCCTACTATTCAAAGATTATAACTATGAAACTACTGCAAATTCCTCGCGATGTCCTTCTGAAACCATTGCAGGCGATTACGGGAATAGTGGAAAAGCGCCATACCTTACCCATTCTTTCCAATGTTCTGCTGGAAAGAAAAAAGGACCTGTTGTTCCTGACTGCCACCGACCTCGAAATCCAGATGTCGACCAGTATCACGGTCGAAATGCAAACCGACGAGCAGACCAGCCTCACGGTTTCTGCGCGCAAGTTCCAGGATATTTTGCGTGCCCTGCCGGAGGAAGCAGAAGTGATTCTGGACGTTCAAAGCAACCGCTTGCAAGTGCGTTCCGGGAAAAGCCGCTTCAATCTTCAGACGCTTCCCGCAAACGATTTTCCCACGCTGGCAGATCCTGGCCATGCCCAGGCAGAAGTGTCGATTTCGCAGAAAGACCTCAAGGAACTGCTCCTGCTGGTCCAGTATTCCATGGCGCAGCAGGATATACGTTATTATCTGAACGGTTTGCTGCTGGTTCTGGACGAAAATCAGATAAAGGTGGTGGCAACGGATGGTCATCGGTTGAGTTATGCAGTGGGAGCGCTACAACAGCCGCAGGAAAAAAAGGAAGTGATATTGCCGCGCAAGGCCGTGCTGGAGCTGGCAAAACAGCTTCAGGACAGCGATGAAAAAGTGGTGATCGAAATATTTGCCAATCAGGTGAAATTCCGGTTCGCGGGCATAGAACTGGTGACCAAGATCATCGACGGTAAGTTTCCCGATTACTCTCGCGTAATCCCCGTGAATTATCAGAAACACGTCGTGCTCGACCGCGAAGACTTGCTGCATACGCTGCAGCGCGCGGCGATCCTTTCGAATGAAAAATTCCGGGGAGTGCGCTGGACGCTTACGGCAAACAGCCTCAGGATTTCCTGTACCAACAACGAGCAGGAAGAAGCGCAGGAAGAGATGGAAGTCGGTTATAGCGGGGAACCGCTCGACGTGGGATTCAACATCACGTATCTGTTGGATGTTCTGAACAATGTCCAAGGGGAAAAAGTCGACTGTGCCTTTGGCGACGCGAACAGCAGCATGCTGGTTACGTTGCCGAACAAGCCCGGTTTTCAGTATGTCGTGATGCCGATGCGCATCTGAACGAACAGGAAAAGAGCAGCATAAAAATGGCACAAAAGGAACAGAGAAACGCGGCAGACTACGGCGCGAGCAGCATCCGGGTTCTAAAAGGACTGGAAGCAGTGCGCAAACGCCCCGGCATGTATATCGGCGATACCAGCGATGGTACGGGGCTGCACCACATGGTGTTCGAAGTGGTCGATAACGCCATAGACGAGGCGCTGGCCGGCTACTGCGACGAGATTTCCATCACGATCCACACCGATAATTCGGTGAGTGTCGTGGATAACGGCAGGGGCATTCCAACCGAAATACACCCCGATGATGAGCAAAAGCGGTCCACCGCCGAAGTCGTCATGACCGAGTTGCATGCCGGCGGGAAATTCGACAACAATTCATACAAGATTTCCGGCGGACTGCACGGGGTCGGGGTTTCGGTAGTGAACGCGTTGTCCGAATGGTTGCGCCTGACCATTCGCCGCGACGGAAAAGTGCACCAGATGGAATTCCGCATGGGGGAAGCCACGGCGCCGCTCAAAGTCGTGGGGAAAACCGAGCGCCGCGGAACCGAAGTCCATTTCCTGGCGAGCAAAGAGATCTTCGGGAACATCGAATATCACTACGACATCTTGGCAAAGCGCCTGCGTGAGCTGTCGTTTCTCAATCGCGGTGTCAAGATAACGCTCACCGACCAGCGCACAGGCAAGGAAGAAACATTCGCTTTCGGCGGCGGGGTCAAAGGCTTCGTGGAGTACATGAACCGCAGCAAAAATGTCCTCCATCCCAACATCATGTATGCAACGGGCGAGAAGGACGGCATCACCGTTGAAGTCGCCATGCAGTGGAACGACTCCTACCAGGAGTCGATGCAGTGTTTCACCAACAACATTCCGCAGCGGGATGGCGGCACGCATCTGACCGGCCTGCGCGCGGCAATGACGCGCACGCTCAATCACTATATAGAAAGCAACGAACTGGCGAAGAAAGCCAAGGTTGAGACCACCGGCGACGACATGAAGGAAGGGCTCACCGCAGTATTGTCCGTAAAAGTTCCGGAACCAAAATTCTCGTCGCAAACCAAGGAAAAACTGGTTTCCTCCGAAGTCCGGCCGGTGGTGGAGGAAATCGTCAGTCAGAAACTGATGGAATTTCTGCTGGAGAAGCCGGCCGACGCGAAAATCATCTGCAGCAAGATTGTCGATGCAGCACGGGCCCGCGAAGCGGCGCGCAAGGCCCGCGAACTGACGCGGCGCAAAGGCGTTCTCGACTCGTTCGGCCTGTCCGGGAAGCTGGCGGACTGTCAGGAGCGGGATCCGGCGCAGAGCGAGCTTTATATCGTCGAGGGAGACTCTGCGGGCGGTTCGGCCAAGCAGGGACGGGATAGAAAATTCCAGGCGATCCTGCCGCTGCGTGGAAAGATTCTCAACGTCGAAAGAGCGCGATTCGACAAACTGCTGTCGTCCCATGAAATCACGACGCTCATCAGCGTGCTCGGCACCGGAATCGGCAAGGACGAATATGCGCCGGAGAAGCTGCGTTATCATCGCATCATCATCATGACCGATGCTGACGTCGACGGCTCGCACATCCGCACCCTGCTGCTGACCTTTTTCTACCGGCAGATGCCGGAGCTGATCGAGCGCGGCCACATCTTTATTGCCCAACCGCCGTTATACAAGATCAAGCATGGCAAACAGGAGCGCTATCTCAAGGACGAGCACGAACTCAAGAACTATCTGCTGAAGCTCGCTTTGTCCGAAGCCGAGCTTTACCCTTCCGCCGACGCGCAACCGCTTTCCAGGGAGGCCCTCGAACAGGTGGCGAAGGAATATCTTCTGGCGGAAGCCGTGATCGAACGGGTCTGTCGCCTGGTTGATGAGGAAGTCCTGCATGCGCTGCTCAAACAGCCGACAACGCTCGATCTCTCCGACGAAGACGCGGCGCGAAAAAGCGCCCATGCGCTGTCCACGCTGCTTGCCGGGAAAAATATTCACGTCACCGTGCACTTCGACGAGAAAAGCGAGCGATATGTGCTGGCCATCGACCGGACACAGCATGGCATCAGTCATCGACGCCTGATCGACACGGACTTCCTGCAGAGCGGGGATTATGCACAAATCACCCGTACGGCCCAGGTGTTGCAGGGCCTGCTGGGCGAAGGCGCATACATCAAGCGGGGCGAGCACCAGCACCCGGTCCGGGAAATGCGCGATGCGATCGAATGGGTGCTCGAAGAGGTGCAACGCGGAGTCAGCGTCCAGCGCTACAAAGGACTGGGAGAAATGAATCCCGAGCAGCTCTGGGAGACAACGATGAATCCCAAGACCCGCCGCCTGTTACGCACGCAAATCGAGGACGCCATCAGCGCCGACGAGATATTCACCACACTAATGGGCGACGCGGTAGAACCCCGCCGCCATTTCATAGAAAGCAACGCGCTCGGCGCGCGCAATCTCGACATCTGATCCCGCGTCAGGAGACGGTGGCCTTGCGGGCTTTGCTGGCGGCGCCGGCCGAAGGCTTTTTGCCTTTGGCGGCAGCCTTGGCAGCGCGGGGCTCGAATTCGAAGCCGACCGAACCATCCTTGCTGCGCACCAGATAGGCGGAAAAAGGCCGGCCTTTCCTGGAAATGAATTTGTGCAGCAGATCGGTTTTTCCCTGCGTCAGCAGTTTGGTTATCTGCTCGGGCTCGATCTGGCGTTGCAGGATGATCTTGCCGGTGCGGAAATCGCACTTGCGCTCCGGTCCCGTCGCTTTTTCGCAGAGATAGGCCATGCCGCTCGCGAAGACGCGCGCGCCGCATTTGGGGCACGGCCCGAGCGGATCCTGGCCGGAGAAATCCACAGCCTCTCCGGCCCCGCCGCCGCCCTGCTGCCCAAAGTCGAATTCCGTTTTGAACTCGGGAGACAACTTTATAATGGCGGCGAATGGCTTGCCGAGGCGGCTGCGAAAGCCCTGTAGCGGCCCGATCTGGCCTTTTTCAATCAGCTCTTCCACTTCGACGGGCTCGAACTGGCGTCCGGAAAGGATGCGCCAGACGGCGAAATCGCATTCCTGGCACTGGAATTTTTTGTAATTCTCCTTGATCACGCCGCCGCATTTCGGGCAGCGCGACTTGAGCGTACTGAAGTCGCCGGGAACGGTTTCGCTTTCGTGGCGCTTGGCACGCTCGACGATGTGACGCGTCATATCAGCGATCTCGCGCATGAAAGCTTCGCGCCTGAGCTTCCCGTGTTCCATTTGCTTTAACTTGAATTCCCACTCGCCCGTCAGCTCGGGCGATACGAGCTCGGGAATATCCAGTCCGCGCAGCAGGGTAATCAGGGAAAAAGCCTTGGGCGTGGGCTGCAGTTCGCGGCCCACGCGCTCGACGTACTCTTCGGCGATCAGCTTTTCTATGATGACGGCGCGCGTGGCCGGCGTGCCCAACCCGCGTTCTTTCATGGCATCGCGCAGCTCCTCGTCTTCCACCAGCTTGCCTGCGCCTTCCATGGCGGTAAGCAGCGTCGCTTCGGTGAAGCGGGCCGGCGGCTTGGTCTGGGTTGCGAGGACATCGACCGCGCGAGTCTGGGCGGCTTCCCCGGGCTGGACCGCCACCAGGCGCGGGGTGTCTTCGTCTTGCGCCTCTTTGCCGTGCACCTCGAGCCAGCCGGCGTTGACCAGCACCCGCCCTTCGCTTTTGAATGCCTCGTCGGCAACGCGGGTGATCCGCGTCGTTACCTGATATTCGGCCGCAGGGTAGAACACGGAAAGAAAGCGCCGTGTCACCAGATCATATAACTTGGTTTCCGCTTCGTTCAGGTGTTTGGGCGCGAGCGCGGTGGGAATGATCGCAAAATGGTCGGAGATTTTGGCGTTGTTGAAAATGCGCTTGTTGGCGCGCACCCAGCCCTGGTTGAGGATTTTTTTTGAAAAAGCGCCGTAGCCCGTCTGTGCCAACGCCGAGACCGTCTCCTTGACCGTATCGAGGTAATCCTCGGGCAGGCAGCGGGAATCGGTCCGCGGGTAGGTCAGCACCTTGTGTTTTTCGTATAGCGCCTGCGCCAGACTGAGCGTCATCTTGGCCGAAAAACCGAATCTCGAATTGGCGGTGCGCTGCAGGCTGGTGAGGTCGAACAACAAGGGCGAAAGCTGGGTGGACGGTTTGCTTTCTTCGCTGATTTCGCCGGGTTTGCCGAGACATTTTTCCCGGATGGCGCGCGCGCGCGACTCTTCCCACAGGCGCTCGGGCCGGAGGTCGGGATCATCGGGGTGTTTCTGTTTGCTGAAATTCTCGTCGATCCAGCGTGCGGCGTACTCCCCGGCGGCGACCGCAAAAACGGCATGCACTTCCCAATAGTTTTTGGGAACGAAGCGTTTTATTTTTTCTTCCCGCTCGACCAGGATGGCCAGCGTCGGCGTCTGCACCCGGCCAACGGGCGTTTTGTGGAAGCCACCACTCTTGGAATTGAAAGCGGTCATGGCGCGTGTGCCGTTGATCCCGACCAGCCAGTCCGATTCGGAACGGCAGACTGCGGCGTCGGCAAGAGGCAGCAGCTCGCGGTCGCTGCGCAGGTGGGCGAAGCCTTCGCGTATCGCCGCCGGCGTCATGGATTGCAGCCACAGGCGCTGGATGGGTTTCGTGGTCTTGGTGTAGCGGACGATATAGCGGAAAATCAGCTCCCCTTCGCGGCCGGCGTCGCAGGCGTTGATCAAACCGGTGATGTCTTTGCGTTTGATGAGGCGGGAAAGCAGCTTGAGGCGCGGCTCCGCTTTTTCGATCGGCTTCAGGTCGAAATGCGGCGGAATCACCGGCAGATGCGCGAAAGACCACTTGCCGCGTTTGACTTCGTATTCTTCGGGGACGGCGAGCTCCAGCAGGTGGCCGACTGCCGAGGCGATCACATAATCGTCGTTCTCGTAATAATCGTCGTGCCGCGTAAACTTTCCCAGCGCGCGCGCGATATCGCCGGCGACTGAAGGTTTCTCGGCGATGATCAGTTGTTTTCCCATGGCATTTGCTAGGCTTCGTTGAGAAGTCGATTGCTGCGCGCACGGCGGGGGCGCCGGACGATCAAAAAGAGCGCACGATGATAAGAACAAAAGGGGGTGATGGCAAGCGACCGCCCGCGCCGGCCCCGGCAAAAAGCGTGAAGAAACGCCGGAAAAAAGCGGATAGCCTTTGTTTTCTAACGGATGTCGGGAGCCCGGCCGGCAGCTTGCCGGCCGTGAAATAAGTCACGCTGCCCCGTGCGGTCAGCGAATGCGCTGGTAGCGCCCGCCCGGCAATGCCGCCACCCGCCCTTCGAGCTCGAGCACCGTGAGCAGCGAGGAAACGGCGTCGCTTTTCAATCCGCAACGCGAGCTCAGCGTGTCGATGTCACACGGAGCAAAACCCAGCTGGTCGAGCACCGTTTTCTGCTCGTCCGGTATCGCGTCCTCCGGCACGATGGCCGGCGCAGGCGCGTCCCTTGTCGGCGCATGGAATCGAAGCTCTTCCAGAATGTCCTGCGCGCTTTCGGCCAGTTTCGCTCCTTGCTTGATCAGCCGGTGGCAGCCTTTGGACAAAGGCGAATGGATCGAGCCGGGAACGGCAAAAACCTCTTTTCCCTGCTCGTTGGCGAATCTTGCCGTGATCAGCGACCCGCTTTGCAGCGCGGCTTCGATGACCAGACAGCCCCGCGCCACGCCGCTGATCAGGCGGTTGCGACGCGGAAAATTTGCGGCGAGCGCCGGCGTGCCGAGCGGAAACTCGGAAATCATGGCACCCTGCGCCGCGAGTTGGTGGGCAAGATCGCGATTGCGCGCCGGGTATATGATATCGAGGCCGGTGCCGACGACAGCCATGCTGCTCGCGGCGCCGGCCAGACCGCCGCGATGCGCCGCGGCATCGATGCCGAGCGCGAGGCCGCTCACGATGGTGAGGCCGGCGTCGGAAAGCGCCCTGGCAAACGATTCCGCGATGGCGATACCCTGCGGCGTTGCACTGCGGCTGCCGACGATGGCGAGCGCGTCGTGGTTGAGCAGTTCGCCGCGGCCTTTGACATACAGCAGCGGCGGCGGGTCGGGCGTTTGCAATAACGCTTGCGGATAGCCGTCGTCGGCCAGGGTGATGACCCGGTTGGCCGGATCTTCGAGCCATGCGGCGACCGGCGCCAGCGCCTCGTCCGGAGCGCCGCCCTCGCATATGGTGCGGACGACGGCGGGCGGGACCGCTTTCGCCAGCGCGGCGTGACCGGCTTCGAGGATCTGTTCGGGGCCGCCGAAA
>JBKBXX010000077.1:0-16989 GCA_046313915.1 Burkholderiales bacterium
GTGGGCACATACCGCCAGCAACAGGGCGAGAAACCGCAAACCGCCACGGCGCGGACCGCCGGCAAACCTGTCAAGTTTCATTTGGCTCCGCTCCCGGTCGCGACGCGTTGCGCGTTCCAGTCGAGCTGGCTCTGCAGACGGCCGCCGGAAAGCGTCACCGTGCCGGCGAGGGCGCCGCCTTCGACTCTGCCGCTGAACTCGTGCTTGAGCGGCGCGCCGTCGATTTCGGCCGTGAAGCCGAAACCGATCCGATCGCCGCGCAGCTGCGGGTTCAGCAGCTTCACGCTGCGGCCGCCGCTTTTGACGGTGCCCGAGATTTCCTGGAATTTCTGGTCGAGCGTCATTTCGTAGACGTGGCTTTTGCCCGCGATGGTGAGCTGCCATCGCCAGCTGCCGGCGACCCTGGCCGGAACCACCCAGAAATAAATGTCACTGTCGCCACCGGCACCGCCGTACTTGTCGCCGACCCTGAGTCTTTCGTGAACATCGGCTTTCCAGTCGTCCATCGAAAAATCGTGGGACACGATGCGCGTGCCGGGCTTGAGATCGAGCAGCTTCGGTCGCAGCTCGAGATTGACGCGTGGCAGCAGATACATGGTGATCACCGTCGCCTGGGACAAATCGGTATCGAACAGATCACGCGGGTAGAACGCCACCCGGTCGGCGACGCCGGCCTGCCGGGCATTGGCATGAGCTTCGGCGATGCGCTGGGGATTGAGATCGACGCCGAAGCCGCGCGCGCCGTATTTCTTCGCTGCGGTGATCACGATGCGACCGTCACCCGAACCGAGATCGACCAGGTAGTCGCCGTGCGAGACCTCGGCGATTTCCAGCATGCGCTCGACCACTTGCTGCGGCGTCGGCACATAGGGCACGCTGAGCTCCGCCGCCGCGCCGGCGGGCGCAATGCCGGCCAGCAGGACGATTGCGGCGCGCGCCCAGCATCGCCTCCAAACGGCAAGGCAGACATCCGCCCTCCCCCGATATGAATTTCGCTGCACGGCCATTCCTCCTTCTGCACGACGAAACCGGGAAATTCCGCAAAACACACCGCACGCGGATGTCGCCCGTCTCGCCTCGATCGTTCAACTCTGGTAGATTGCGCTTTCCCCGGAGCCGCCGATTATATAACCGATCATCCATCATGCCCATGCTCTACAGCATCATCTTCCTTTCCGGCGGCGCGATCCTCGCGCTCGAACTGCTCGCCTCGCGCATCATGACGCCCTATTTCGGCGTGAGCCTCTACATCTGGACCGGAATTCTTTCGATCACGCTGGTCTCGCTTGCGCTCGGCTACTGGGCGGGCGGCAAATACGCGGACGGCGGCGGCAAACCGCCATCCGCGGCCAGGCTGTTGCAATGTTTCGCCCTGATGCCCGCCGTGGCGGCGCTCGCCATCGTCGCGGCCTGCCTCGCCTATCCTCATCTGTTCTCCCCGCTCGCGGGCTGGAGCCTGGTGCTGGGCGCTTTCGTCGCGTGCCTGCTGCTGCTTTTCTTGCCGCTGGTCGCGACTTCGGCGATGAATCCGCTGCTGGTCGCCATCCTGCTGCAAAACGCCGCCCGCCAGGCGGGCGACGCCGGCGCCGGCAAGGTATTTTTCGTGAGCACCATCGGCTCGGTCGCAGGCGTGCTGGTCACCGCCTTCGGCCTGATTCCCCATATCAGCAACTTCGCCGCGACCCTGGTCGTCGCGCTGACGCTGGCGCTGCTGTCGCTCGCGATCGCGGCTGCGCCGCCCGCGCCGCTCGCCGCACGCAAGACCATCGCCGCCACTGCGATCACCGGCATACTGGCCTCGGTGCTGCTGCTGTGGCAGGCCGACGCCTACACCGGGCGCATGGGGCCGGTGAATTACGCCGGCGACAGGTGGCGCGTCGAAGCGAATCACGGCTCGCTGTTCGGCACGGTGAAAATCCTCAAAAGCGAGCCCGAACGCGACTCGGGCCGCTTCCGGCGCATCTACTTCCAGGACGGGCTGATCCAGAACACCCTCGATTCCACCGGCCGCTCGCTGTCCTTCTACTCCTATGCGCTGGAAGCGCTCGCCTACGCCTACCGTCCGGACATGCGCACTGTACTGGCGCTCGGCATGGGCGCTGGCGTGGTGCCGATGCAGCTCGCGGCGCGCGGCATGAAAGTCGACGTGGTGGAAATCGACCCGCTTTCGCCGCGCGTCGCCAGACAATTTTTCGGCTTCGATCCCGCCCGCGTCCGTGTCCACCAGGCCGATGCGCGCACCTTCGTCCACCACTGCCCGCAACGCTACGACGTCGTGGTGGTGGATCTGTTTCACGGTGACGGCACGCCGGATTACCTCGTCACGCGGGAATTCTTTCGCGATCTGAAACAGTGCCTGAATGCGAAAGGTGTCGCGGTGTTCAACACCTTCGCCGATCTCGAACGGCCCTCGAGTTATGCGCACCTGCTCGCGACCCTGCAATCCGAGCTGCCGCACGTCGTGCTCTACCGCCCCGACTGGCCGGGAGCGGTACACATCAACAGCTTCATCGTCGCCGGCGCGCAACCGCTTGCCGCGCCCGCCAGGGTCACGGTAAGCGATGTCCCCGAACACCACAGCGCGGACCTGTGGGCCATGCTCGCCCGTCCGATCCCGCTCGACGCTTCCCTGCTAGCAGGCGGAGTGGTCGTCACCGACGCGCGCAACGCCGCCGCGCTCGACACCGCGATGAGCCAGGTCATCTACCGCCGCGCAGTGGTCGAGACGCTTCCCAAGGAACTGCTTTTGAATTGACCGCCGGACAAAGCGGGCGCGATACGAGGTTCCGAAGCCGGGCCGTTGCTAGTCGAGCCTGATTCCGGCCGCCGTGACGATACGGCCGTACTGGGCGAGTTCTTCCTTGAGGTGCGCCGCGTACCGTTCGGGCGTGCTGCCTATCGCTTCCAGCCCCTGTGCCGACAACCGTTCCCTGATCTCGGGGCTGTTCAGTATTTTCACGATTTCCCGGTTGAGCCGGCCAATGACGGCAGGCGGCGTTTTCGCCGGGGCCAGCACCCCGAAAGCGGTGCTGGACTCGTATCCGGGCACCCCTGCCTCGCTGATCGTCGGGTATTCCGGCACCAGCGCAGAACGTTGCCTGGTTCCCACCGCCAGCGCCCTGAGTTTGCCGGCGCGGATGTGCGGCAGGACCGTCGGCAGGTTTTCGAACATCAAATCCAGATGTCCGCCGACGAGATCGGTCACCGCCGGGCCGGCGCCCTTGTAGGGAACGTGCACGAGGTTGACGCCGGCGAGCGCCTTGAACTGCTCCGCGGAAAAGTGGCCGACCGCACCATTGCCGGCGGAACCGTAGTTGAGCTGCCCCGGCTTCGCTTTGGCGAGCGCGACCAGCTGCTGCACCGAGCGCGCCGGCACCGAGGGGTGCAACACCAGAATGAAGGGGCTGATGGTGGCAAGCGTGATGGGGGAGAAATCGCGCAGGGTGTCGTACGGCATCCTGGCGAGCAGATTGGGATTGATGGTGAGCGGTCCCGGGCTGCCGAGCACGATCGTGTAACCATCGGCGGGTGCCCTCGCGGCGAGTTCCGCGCCGATCACCCCGCCGGCGCCCCCGCGATTGTCCACGACCACCGCCTGGCCGAGCGCTTCCGGCAGCCGCTGCGCCAGGAGGCGCGCCACGAAATCGGTGCTGCCGCCGGGCGCGAACGGCACGATGAAGCGGATCGGCTTGGCTGGATAGGTCTGCGCCATCGCGCCGCTGATGGCGCACAGACCCACAATCGCCGGCAGCCACAACGCTTTTATCAGTGCCGTCATTTTTTCTTCCCGCCTTTCCTCTTGCCGTGGGGACTGGCCACCGTCGGATAGATGTCGCCGTAGTATTTGCGGATTTCGTCGATCTGGTCGGGCGACGGCGGCGCATAATAAAGCCGCTTGCTGGGAAATTTCCCGCCCATGATGCGGTTGATCTTGACCACCGCCTCGGCGCTTTTCACCAGCGCGGTGATGCCGTTGAGGATGGGCGTATTCCGGCTCGCCTGGTGGATGCCGGCTTCCGCAAGCAGCGCCATGACCACGCCACCGGCGGGAATGACGACTTCCGCGCCCGCCTCGACGTTGGCATTGGCCGCCGCCAGGAATTGGCCGATGATGTTCTTGCGCACCCCGGCGTCGGTGAAACCGGCGTCGAGATGCAGGATGCGGTCCACTTTCATGCGGTTCCAGCACGCCATGCGGCCGGCGAGCCCGTAGTAATGGACGTTGTCGAGGATGCGGGGCGTGAATTTCTCGTTGATGGTGACGAGCGAAAAATTGCGCCCCATCTGGCAGGCGAGATGCAGGCTGGTCTCGCACAGCGCGAGCACCGGGATGTCGGCGATCTCGCGCGCGGCCTTGAGAGCGGGATCGCCGATGTTGCCGATCAGGAAGGCATCGAATCCCCGCCGCACCGCTTCCTGCACATTGGTCAGGACTTCCCCGGATTCCAGGTAGTCGAGATAGTGGAACTGGTCCGCCACGCCGCCGATCCCAGTAATGCCGTGCACCTCGATCTCGGTGCCCGGATCCTTGACCGAATCGAGGATGCGGCGCAACGCCTTGTTGTAATCTCCCCACGCCTGCTGGCGCGACATGCTCTGATACCAGAGTTTCAATTGCTCCTCCCAGGATTCGGACCGCAGCGCCAAGCACCCGGCCGTGCCGCCCGCCATGGTTCACGAATGAAACAATAAGTAATTGTTTTTATTATGTTTTTCATCACAAAGCTCGCCAGCCGAGCGGCGGACCGCAAGCAGCGGGGGCGGGATTCCTATTGCAACGTCGTCCTCGTCACGCGCGTCGCGGTCCATTTCGCACTCCTGCCGCCGCCCAGATCGACCGTGCCTTCCATGCTGTCGCCCGCGACGCGGCCCCTGAACGTCTGGCGCGTTTCACCGCTCACGACCGTGAAGCCGATGTCTTCTCCGCGCAGCCTTTGTTGCTGGAGTTCGACCCTGCTGCCTTCCAGATTCATTTTGCCACCGAAATAGCGATAGCTTTGCTCGAACCTGGCATCGTACTGGCCGCCACCCGCCACCGTGATGCGCCAGTCGCCGGCGACCTTGGCCGGAACGATCCACAGATAAACCGTCGCCTGCGGCACGCCGTTCACTTTTTCCTTCTCGGGCACGTCGAAAACCACGTAGTCGTCGTGCTGCCACTCGCCGAAGTGATAATCGTGCGACACCACGCGCGCGCCGGGCCGCAGCTCGGAATAGACCTTCGCGCTCAGATTCCTCATCATCTCCGGCAACAGATAGAGCGTGAGCACCGTGGCGCGGCCGAGGTCGGCCTTGAACACGTCCTGCACCTGGAACTGCGCGCGCTCGGCAACACCCAGACGCCTCGCCTCGTCGTTGCTCAGTTTGACCAGATCGGGATCGATCTCGATGCCCACGCCGCGCGCCCGGTAGCGCCGTGCCGCGGTGAGCACGATCACGCCGTCGCCGGAACCGAGATCGATCACGAAATCGTCGGGCCCGACTTTCGCCATGGCCAGCATCTGGTCGACGACGACCTGCGGCGTCGGCACGTAGGGACCGCCCGTTCTTTCGACTTCCGCCGCGAACCCCTGCGGTGCCAGCAACGCGGCGCAAACCAGCGCGCCGCGCACCGCCTGCTTCGATCCACTCAACATGTCCATCCTCCAGGAGTCTGCCGGGCCCGGCTCCGTCAAGTCCGGCACGCCGTCAAGGCTTGACGAACTTCAGTACGAACTCGTCGTTCGGAACCGCCGGCTTGAACACCGGGGCATCGCGCGGATCGGCCGGGTTGCGCAGGAAACCGGCTTCGGCAGCGAGCTTGAAACCCGCAGCCTCCACCTCCTTGCGTACCACACTTTCCTCGATGCGATGCAGGGTCTTGGTCTCGCTCACACCGCTACCGGGACGCCCGGAATGATCGGCCACGATGTACACGCCACCCGGTTTCAAGGCGGCAAACACCGCCTGGTTCATTTTCAGCCGGTCAACGCCCATCCATACCGTGTCGTGATAGACAAAGTTGAACGTCACGAGATCGAGGTTGCGCGCCTGCGGCGGCAACGGATCGTCGAAATCGCGCGCCACGTGGATCACGTTGCGCATCTCCGGCTTTTTCAGCCGCTCGTCGAAGCGTCCTCTGACGATGTTGTCGAGGAGATGACGGTTGTTGTGGGCGTACACCACGCCCTGGGGCCCCACGATGCGCGCCAGCAGCTCGGCGTTGTAACCGGCGCCCGCCCCCAGGTCCAGCACGCGCATTCCCGGCCGCACGGCGTAGAACGTCAGCAGTTTCTCCGGCTGACGGCGCTGGTCGATGACACGGTCCGCATCGCTGCGGCCCGGGTTGTGCACCTGCCAGAAGTAGAAGCCGTCCGGCAGCGGTTCCTCGGGCGCCAGCCCGGCGCATCCTCCCGCCAGCAGCAGAGCCGCCGCCAGCCCCCTCCAGCGCAACCCGCTCCCTCCCTGCTTTCGCGTCATCGCACGCCCTTCCATGTTGTGGCCGCGGCATATCTTACCCCAGCCCTCCGATCGCCATATAGTAGAATCGCCGGGAGTTTGCCGGAGCGGCTTCGACAAGCTTGCCCTGCGAAAATCACCACAGTTCAAATCCGACAGGTTGCCCCATCATGACCTCCTCCATACCGCGCCCCGGCACAGCGGAACCGCCGCTGTGCGCCGGCCCCGATCCCCATCCGCGCCAACCCGCAATCAGGCTGCCGCCGCTCGCCTGTGACAGCCACGCGCACATCTTCGGCCCCCAAGCGGTTTATCCCTACTCGCCCAAACGCATCTATACGCCGCCCGATGCGCTGCTCTCCGACTATCTGGCGATGCTCGACACCCTCGGTGTCGAGCGAGCGGTGCGGATCCAGCCCAGCGTCTACGGGAGCGACAACCGCGCGATGCTCAAAGCCCTGGCCGAAGCAGGCGCGCGTTTTCGCGGCGTGGCGGTGGTCGAGGATTCGATCGCCGACAGCGAACTCGAAGCCCTGCACGCCGCGGGCGTGCGGGGCGTGCGGATCAACGTCGTCGACGTCGCGGAAGGCAAGGGCGTGATTCCGATGGCGCCGCTAAAACGCCTTGCCGCGCGCATCAAACCGTTCGGCTGGCACGTCGAATTTCTGATGCACGTCGACGAGTTTCCCGATCTCGACGAGCTGTTCTCGGATTTTCCGGTGGATATCGTGCTCGGCCATCTCGGCTACATGCACATCGGCAAGGGGCTCGACGATCCCGGTTTCCAGGCGCTGCTGCGCCTGATGCAGGCCGGACGCTGCTGGGTCAAGCTGACCGGCCCTTACCGCATCACGGCCACCGCGATGCCCTGCCCCGACGTCACGCCGTTCGCCCACGCGCTCGTCGCGGCGGCACCGCAACGCGTGGTGTGGGGAAGCGACTGGCCGCACGTCATGGTGAAAAGCGCGATGCCCAACGATGGCGATCTTTGCGACCTTCTCGCCGACTGGATTCCCGATGACAGGTTGCGCCAGCAGGTGCTGGTCGCCAATCCCGCAAGGCTCTACGGTTTCAGTTGAGGGCTATCCTGGGGAGCAGGAGGCAAACGGCAAGCACCTCCTCGCCCATCGCTCACGATTCTTCTTCCAGGCCGACCTTGGAGCGCCAGTCCTTGCCTTTGAAAACGAGCGGCTTGATGCTGAACAGAAAAAGCAGCAGCCCCAATCCCAGCATCGTGGTCGCGATCGGGCGTTCGAGGAAAATGCGGTAGTCTCCCGCACTCATCGCGAGCGATTGGCGCAGGCTGAGCTCCAGCATCGGCGAGAGCACCAGGCCCAGCGCCACCGGGGCCAAATCGAAATCCAGCTTGCGCAGCACGTAACCGGCGCCGCCCATGACCAGCATGATCCAGACATCGACCATGCTGTTGGAGACCGAATAGGTGCCGAGTATGCAGAAAGCCAGCACGCACGGATAAAGATAGGCGTAGGGGATGCGCAACAGATTGACGAACAGCCCCACCAGCGGCAGGTTGAGGACGAGCAGCACCACATTGCCCACATACATGCTGGCGACGAAACCCCAGAACAGTTCCGGCTGTTCCTGGATCAGCAGCGGACCCGGCGATATGCCGTGAATCATGATCGCGGCGATCATTACCGCCGTGACGGGACTGGTCGGAATGCCCAGCGCCATCATCGGCACGAAGGCCCCGCTCGCCGCGGCGTTATTGGCCGACTCGGGCCCCGCGACCCCTTCGATCGCACCTTTGCCGAAACGCTCGGGGTGCTGGGACATGCGCCGCTCGATGCCGTATGAAACGAAAGAGGAAATGATGTGTGCCGAACCGGGAATGATGCCGATCAGAAAACCCAGCAGGCTGCCGCGCCCGATCGGCCCGAGCGACAGCCGGAATTCCTCGCGCGAAGGTATCAGGTCGCGCAACCTCGGTTTCTGCACCTTGGGCATCTCTTCCTGTCCCGCGGTGAGCAATATTTCCGAGATGCCGAACAGCCCCACCGCCACCGGCACGATGCCCACGCCGTCGCCCAGTTCCACGAGGCCGAAGCTGAAGCGGGTATAGCCGCTCATCGCGTCGATCCCGATCATGCCGAGCATCAGTCCGAGCCCGGCCGACGCCAGGGTCTTCAGCATCGAGCCGCCACTCATGTAGGCGAGAATGAACAGTCCCATCATCAGCAGCGCGGTATATTCCGGCGGGCCGAAACGCAACGCGAATTCCGCGAGCGTGGGCGCGAGCAGCATCAGCCCCACCACGCCCACCGTGCCGGCAAAAAACGAGCCGATGGCCGCAATCGCCAGCGCCGGACCGGCGCGGCCGTTTTTCGTCATCTCGTAGCCGTCGACGCAAGTCATCACCGACGCCGCCTCGCCGGGAATGCGCATCAGGATGGAAGTGGTGGAACCGCCGTACATCGCGCCGTAATACACACCGGACAGCAGAACGATGGCGACGATGGGATTGAGGCCGAAGGTTGCCGGCAGCAGCAGGCTGATTCCGGCCAGCGGCCCCAGGCCCGGCATCATGCCGACCAGGGTGCCAATGACGCAGCCGACGAATGCATAGACCAGGATCGATGGTGTCAGCGCGACCGAAAAGCCGAGCAGCAGATTGTTGAATGTTTCCAGCACTAGAACCCCCAGGGGCTGCGCGGCAGCGGCACGTCGAGCAGGTCACCGATCACATAGAAGGAAATGAAACCGAACCCGAGGGAAACCAGCAAGACCGGCAGCGGCCGCTTGCGTTCCAGCACGCCGAGAAAAAAAATCAGGAATGCGATGATGGTGATGCGGTAGCCGAGGCGTTCCAGCGCAAAAGCGGCGACCGCGCACGCCGCCATGATCACCGCTGCCCGCGTCGCCTCCGGCCAGGAAATGGCCGCCAGCGGTTTCGAGCGGCCGCCGCCCGCCACGATCAGCAATCCAATCGCGCCGAGAAAAACGGCGAGCAGCAACGGCATATAGCCCGGCCCGGGCTCCGCCAGCGAGCCGAGCGGATAGACGCGGTTCTCCCATCCGACGTAGAGCGCGAGCGCGATCAGCATCAGCCCGGAAAACTGGTCGCTGCGCACGCCTTTTTCCGCCGGTGTCGAGGTACTGTCACGAGTCATGTCTTGATGCGCCCCGAGACCACCGTGCCATCACTTGGCTTCGACCTTGCCGACGATCTTGACCAGCGCGGCAAGACGCTTGGCGTCGGCTTCCCAGTATTTCTGGAACTCGGGGGCATCGAGGTAATGGATCGGCGAGTTGAGTTTGACCATCGCGTTCTTGAAATCCGGGCTTTCGACCGCCTTTTGCACCGCATCGCGCAACACCTTGAGCACGGGCTCGGGCATTCCCCTGGGTCCGATCAGCCCCGCCCAGATGTAGTACTCGACATCCTTGTAGCCCAGCTCCTTGAAAGTCGGAACATCGGGATACGCCGGGTGGCGCGTGGCGCCCCAGCTCACGATGGGACGCAGTTTGCCGGCCTTGACGTGGCCGCTGATCGCTGCCGGGCCGCCGGCGGTGAGCTCGACGTGCCCGCCGAGCACCGCGGTAATCGCAGGTCCGCCGCCGGTGGTCGGCACGTGCCGCATCTTGAGGCCGGCTGCGTGCATGAACATTTCCATCGGCATGTGCAGCGCGCCGTAAATGCCGGACGAGGAAAACGCCAGCTGGCCGGGTTTGGATTTCGCGAGCGCCACCAGCTCCTTGAGCGTTTTGACCGGGAGCGAGGGATGCACCACCAGTATCGTCGGATCGGCGGAGATCAGGGCAATCGGCGCAAACTGGTCCAGCGAATAGGCAGGCTTGCGGTTGAACAGCTCGTCGGCGGCGGGAATGACCGAGATGCTGGAAAGCACCATGCCTATGGTATAGCCGTCGGGCCTGGCATTGGCGATGGCGGCGTTGCCCACCGCGCCGCCGGCTCCGGGGCGATTGACCACTGCGACCGGCTGCTTGAGAATTTTTTCCATCGCTGCCGCAGTCGGCCGTGCCGTCGTATCCGCCACCCCGCCGGGCGGAAACGGCACGATCATCGAAATCGCGTGACTGGGAAACGCCTCCTGGGCCATCGCCGGAGTGCCGGCCAGTGCCGCCAATGCCGCCGCAACAAGTAGTTCCGCTTTCATGATTGTCTCCTTTTAACAGACATGTTTATCCGGTCGTGACTCTTCCGGTCGTGCCGGTCGCGACAGCCGGCCGGCCCGGCGGCAAGCCCGCGGTGGTGATCCGCCGCGCCCTGTGCGAACGCCGTCATGCCGCCACGATGCGATTGACGAGACGGCCTACGTCTTCGATCTCGCACCTCACCACGTCGCCCGCCTGCAGGTATCCACGAGGGGCGACGATATCGCGCCTCATCGGTTTCTTGCCGCCGAGCTCCGGATCCGTTCCCCACGCCGTGCCGCCCGGCGTGCCGGTGGCGATCACCACCCCGGGTCTGAGCGTGATGAAAGTCGAAAAAAACGCGACCAGCTGCGCACAGGTCCAGATCATCTTGGCGGTCGAGTTGTTCTGCCGCAGCTCGTCGTTGACCCACGTCCTGAGCTGCAGGCGCTGGGGATCCGGAATGTCGCCGGCAGTCACGATCGCCGGCCCCAGCGGCGCACAGGTATCGAAATTCTTGCCCGGCCCCAGGTTGTAAACCGAGGAACCATCGGGACGCAATACAACCTGGCGGTCGCGCGCGGTGACGTCGTTGACGACAGTATAGCCGAACACGTGTTCCAGTGCCCGCTCCTGGGGGATATGGCGGCCGGGTTTACCGATCACGATCGCAAGCTCGGTTTCGTAATCGAGTTTTTTTGTCACGCGCTCGTCGCGAACGATGTCGTCACCGGGACCGATCACGCCGAGCCCGGTCTTGATGAAGAACTCGGGATCCTTGCGCGTGACTTCCGGTTTCTCGTCGCGGTGGTCCCAGTAGTTCTCGCCGCTGCACAGGAGCAGGTTCGGCTCGATCGGCGCCCTGAGCCTGACGGTGGCGGCGGCCATGCGCCCCGCACCGCTGCGCGCCGAGTTTTCCAGTGCGGCGCCGACGAGGCGCAAGCCTTCGTCACCCGCGGCAATCAAGCGGACCATGTCGCCCAGCGCAGCGAGCAGCGCGGGCCGGCTGCCGCCCGGACAGGCGTCGAGCAGATCGACGACGTGCTCGCCTTCGAGCGCGCCGAGCCGCACCGCGCCGTTTCTGTCATAGCGCACGAGCTTCATGTTTCAGCGCCGGGAAAGCCGTCGGCTGACCGTGACACGCGGACCGGCGCACGCCGGCAAGCCGTTTCCTTTGCGGGGGATTCCCGTCATGGCATCAGCCCACCGGATTTTCCAGCGTGCCGATCGGTTCGATGGTGATCGTCACCACATCACCTTTCTTCAGGAACTTCGGCGGGTCGAAGCCGATGCCGACGCCGGCGCAGGTGCCGGTCGCGATCAGATCGCCCGGCTCCAGCGTCATCACCCGCGACAGATCCTCGATCAGCGTCGGGATGTCGAAAATCAGCTGGCTCACCAGCGCATCCTGGCGCACTTCGCCGTTGACTTTCGTGATGAGATGCATCGCGCCCACGTCCCTGATTTCGTCGGCAGTGACGATGCACGGCCCCATTGGGCAGTAGCCGTCGAGGCTTTTGCCGAGAAACCACTGGCGGTGGCGCTGCTGCAAAGTGCGCGCAGTCGCATCGTTGATGATGGTGTAGCCGTAGACATGGTCAAAGGCCCTGGCCTTGCTGATGTTGCGGCCGCCTTCGCCGACAACCACCGTCAATTCGCCTTCGTAGTCGGTGGAATCGGTGTAGTCGTTATCGAGAGGAATCGGTTCGCCGGGCCCGATCACCGAGTTCGGCCACTTGGTGAAAATGATGGGCACGTCCGGAATCGCCTCCCTGGCGCTGGCATCGAAACCGCTCGAATGGAATTCCCTGGCGTGATCGTAGTAGTTTTTACCCACGCACAGGATGTTTTTGGCCGGCCGCGGAATCGGCGCATGAATCTTCACGCTGGAATAGGGCAGCCTGCCCTCGCCGCTTTTCACCGCGCGGCGCGCGCGCTGCAGGCCTTTCCTGCCGAGGGCGATGAAAGCCGTCATCGTCCTGGGCAGCCGGGTGGTCGCAGCAAGGTCCACTATCTCGTTTGAAACAGGATCATGCACTCCGATGCGCATGCCCTTGGCATCGGAAAAAGTCACCAAACGCATCAAAAAACTCCCTGGCTGGTTTTCGGTTGAGATTCAAGCCGCAACGATCACGCCGCACGTCGGTTACGGACAGCCGCGGGCGGAGCACGGTGGGGTCGAAGGCCGATTTTTGACCATCTTGGCAATTGGTGTCAACCGCCGCGCGCGCATGTCTCTCGGCATGCACTTGACTTCATGGCAGCAATCCGCGCAAATTAAAACCAATTCAAACTTGGTCGCAAGCCCATAATTTGGACACCCTGCCGCAACTCGTATCCGCCCTTGAAAAACGCCTGGCACTCGCGCAACGCCAGGCCCAAAGCCGGCTGCCGACGGAACGCGAGCTGGCTTCGCAACTGGGAATCAGCCGTTCCGCCCTGCGCCGGGCGCTGTCCGTGCTGGAAGCCGATGGCAAGATCTGGCGGCACGTCGGACGGGGAACGTTCGCCGGGCCGCGTCCCGCCACGCAACGGCCGGCGTTGACGCTGATGGCGCGCCAGACCAGTCCCGCCGAGGTCATGCAGGCAAGACTGGTCATCGAACCCGAGATGGCGGCACTGGCGGCACGCCACGCCACCGCGGCGCAGATCGAGCACATGGCCGCCTGTGTGCGCAAAAGCCGCGCCACGACGGACGTCGCCGCCTATGAATTGTGGGACAGCAATCTGCATCGCGCCATCGCCGAAGCCGCCGGCAACGCGCTGCTGCTGGCACTGTTCGATGCGGTCAACGCCATCCGCGAGGAAAACATCTGGGGCAATCTCAAGCACGCGACGCTCACGCGCCAGCGGCAGCATCTTTATGCCCGTCAGCATCAGGCCATCGTCAAAGCGATCGGCGCCCGCGACGCCCGCCAAGCCCGGCACTGCATGCACGCCCACCTTGAAACGGTACGCCGCGATCTGACCGGATGACCGGCCGACAGGATCAGCGCCGGAAAGCGGGAAACCAGCGCGCCTGTCGCCCGAGCGGAGAATCGGGCAACACGCCCGGATCGCCGGGAAACTCCCGTGCCGGTTTCTCGCGAGCGGTTTCGCCAAGCACCACGTACGCATCCGCCTCACCGCAATCCGTGACGACCTGCATGCCGGCTTTGCGTGCGAGATGCATCATGATGTGATTTTCCGCGAGGCAGTGCATATAGAGTCTTCTGCAGCCGAGATTCTGGGCGCAAAGCCTGCCGTGGTTCAGCAGGGCGTAACCATAACCCTTGCCGCGATGTGCCGCATCGACGCTCAGACCCAGTTCTGCCGTGCCGCGAGCGGGTTCGAGCGCGAGATGCGCAACCCCCGCGAGCGTGAGGTCGGGCTCGAAAATGCCGAACACCTTGTCGCGCGCAAAATCGATATCCATCACATAGCGCTCGATGGCATCATCGTTTATGTAGGTGCCGAACCGCAGCCGCCGGTCCTGCGGCGACAGTCGCCGTAAGTGACGCAGCATCTGCCGGCGCTGGAATGCGACCAGTTTTTGTACCGTCGGGGCACCGTTGGGCATATGTCGAATCCGGACGACGTCGGAATGCTGCTATGCAGCATCGTTTGCCGTAAACCGAATATGGCACGATACGACCATATATCCAATTGTTTTATAGTGATTATTTTTCAAGAAAAGGCTGAGAATTTTTTACAAAACCTTGCGTCGCATCATGAAGGTTGTCGCCCCCCCGCGCCATGACGGCCCGCCTCCGGTAGACTCGCGCCCATGCTCAAGCGCATCGTCAGCGTGCAGCCGCACGAAACCGCCGCCCTGCTGTGGTCGTTCGTTTATTTTTTCTGCCTGCTGTGCGGTTATTACATCCTGCGACCGGTGCGCGACGAAATGGGCATCCAGGGCGGGGTGCAGAATCTGCCGTGGCTGTTCACCGCCACTTTTGTGGCCATGCTCGCCGTCACGCCGCTGTTCGGCTGGCTGGCGGCGCGTTTTCCGCGCCGCACGATGCTGCCGGCAATCTACTGGTTTTTCATTGCCAATCTGCTGCTGTTTTTCGCGGCGTCTCACGCCGAGGGACCCACGCCGCACATCGCACGCGCGTTTTTCGTATGGGTCAGCGTGTTCAATCTGTTCGTGGTGTCGGTATTCTGGAGCTTCATGGTCGATTTGTTCAGCGCCGAGCAGGGCAAGCGGCTGTTCGGTTTCATTGCCGCAGGCGGCACCGGCGGTGCGATCGCCGGTCCACTGCTGGCGGCAGGACTTGCCCCGGCACTGGGGCCGGTCAATCTGCTGTGGGTCTCGGCGGGATTTCTGGCGGCGGCGGTATTGTGCATCCGGCGGCTATCGGCGTGGGCCGGCGCGATTTCACGGCACGCCGCAGCCGGGCAGGCAGAAAAAGCCCTCGGCGGCAGCGCGTGGGCCGGCATCCGCGAAGTGCTGCGCTCGCCTTATCTGCTGGGCATCTGTTTTTACCTGTTCTGCTACACCACGCTGTCAACACTGCTCTATCTCGAAATGGCGCGGCTGGTTTCGGTGGAGTTTCCCTTGCCGGCGGAACGCACGCGCCTTTTCGCAACACTCGATTTGGCAGTCAACGTGCTGACGCTCGCGATCCAGGTCTTTCTCACCGCACGCTGTCTCAGGCGCTTTGGCGTCACCGTGACGCTCGCGCTCGCGCCCGCTGCGGCCGTCATCGGCTTTGCCGTGCTGGGCTTCGTTCCCGTGCTCGTCGTGCTGATCGTATTCGGCGTGATCCGGCGCGCCGGGGAATTCGCGCTGGGAAAACCGGCACGCGAGATCCTGTTTACCGTCGTGTCACGGGAAGAAAAATACAAGGCGAAAAATGTGATCGATACCGTCGTCTATCGCGGCGGCGACGCCTTGAGCAGCTGGCTGGTGGCGGCGGCAAGAGGATCGGGGCTCGGTCTGTCGGCACTGAGCTTCGCGGCAGTGCCTCTTGCCGCGGCGTGGTGGCTCACGGCGATATGGCTGGGCCGCAGACAAAGAAAACTGGAGTTGCGCGACACCCCCCTTCCGTCCCGCAGCCCTGCCGATCAGGCCGCCTCCGGCTGAGCACCGCGCCTCAGCGATCGGGCTGGGCGCCGGCGAGCTTGACTATTTTCGCCCACTTGGCGATGTCGCTGTTCAGATGTTTCCCGAATTCGTCGGGAGTCATCGTCAGTGGCACCGCGCCCTGTTCACTCCAGGTTTTTTTCACTTCCGGCCGGGAAACGATCTTGGTGATCTCGGCATTGAGGCGGTCGATGACAGGCCGGGGCGTGCCCGCCGGCGCCATCACGCCGAGCCAGATGGTGGCTTCGTAACCCGGCACGCCGGCCTCGGAAACGGTCGGCACGTCGGGCGTGATCGAGGAGCGCTGCTTGCCGGTAGTCGCCAGCGCCCTCACGCGCCCGCTTTTCGCGACCGGCGCCATGGTGGTGATCGCGTCTATCATCATTTCCACCTGGCCGCTCATCACGCTGGTGCGTGCGTCGCCGCTGCTTTTATGAGGAATGTGCACGATGCCGACCTTCGCCATCGATTTGAAAAGCTCGCCCGCCATGTGATACGGCGTACCGGTCCCCGACGATGCATAGTTCAGCGCATTCGGTTTCGCTCTGGCAAGCGCGACGAGTTCCTTCACCGATTTCACCGGCAGCGACGGATGCACCACCAGCAGCAAATCCGAATAATTGATCGGCGCGATCGGCACGAAGTCTCTCATCAGCACGAACGGTTTTTTCGGCACCAGGGTTTCGTTGACGGTATGCGTGTTGGACATCACCAGCAGCGTATGGCCGTCGGCAGGCGATTTCGCCACGGCATCGGTGCCGATGATCGAGCCCGCTCCCGGGCGGTCTTCAACCACGAATGGCTGGCCCAGTGCCTCCTGCAGGCGCTGGGCGAGAAAACGCGCATAGATGTCGGCCGGCCCGCCAGCGCCAAACGGCACAATGATGCGCACGATCTTGCTCGGATACTGTTGCGCCGAGGCGCTCTGCCCCAGCATGCAGAAAAACGCCGTCAAACAAACGAGGGCAGCACCCCCGACCTTGGCCGCAAAGCGGTTGTTCATTTTTTCCTCCTCATGCTCCCGGTTTCCCGGATCGAGACAAAAACCAGTCTTCACGCGATCGCGCATCGCATTCGCGCCGGACCTCGTCGATAAGCGAAAAAAAATCGCCGGCCGGCTCCGGGGCAGAGATTAACATTTCCCATGACGCTATAAAAGCAGCGGGCGGATGTACCCCCCACCGCCGGCACGGCAACCGCCCCGCCCTCCGCCGCAAACAGGGCCACGATACCGGCAGGCTCAAGGAAAAAGCCGGCGCTGCCGTATAATCGGCGGATAACCTTCCGACCGCGCCGGGGCGAGCGTGTCCCCGCATCCGGCGCGGAAGAAAAACATTTGCAGGCGGCCTCGGCCGGAATTGCTCCCG
>JBKBXX010000078.1:0-13694 GCA_046313915.1 Burkholderiales bacterium
GCGGCAGGCAGCCGCATGGTGGCGGCCGGCGTTTGCTTCGGCGTTCCGCTGCCGGTGACCAGCGCCGGCCAGGCGATCACGATCAGCAGCGCCAGCAACTGCAGGCCCACGAACGGGATGATGCCTTTGTAGATTGCAGCGGTCCTGATTTCCTTCGGCGCCACGCTGCGCAGGTAGAACAGCGCGAAGCCGAACGGCGGAGTGAGGAAGGAGGTCTGCATGTTCATGGCGATCATGACGCCGAACCACACCGGGTCTATGCCCATCTTGGCGGCGACCGGCGCGAGCAGCGGCAGCAGGATGAAGGCGATCTCGAAAAAATCGATGAAAAAGCCGAGCACGAAAATGAGCAGGTTGACGATGATCAGGAAGCCGACGGTGCCGCCCGGCACCAGCGTGAACAGCCGCTCGACCCACAGGTCGCCGTCGACCGCGCGGAAAATCAGCGCGAAGACGGTCGAGCCGATCAGGATGAACATGACGAAACTCGAAAGCCTGACGGTGGAGTCGAGTGCTTCGCGCAACACCTGGTGGTCGAGGCGCCGCTTGGCGGCGGCCAGCACGAGCGCGCCCACCGCGCCCATGGCGCCGCCTTCGCTCGGCGTGGCGACGCCCATGAAAATCGAGCCCAGCACCAGGAAAATCAGTGCCAGCGGCGGCACCATTACCAGCAGCGCATGGCGATACAGCACGCGGCCCTTGCGCGTGCGCGCCGCCAGCGGCAGCGCCGGCGCGGCGGACGGCCTGACGAAGGATACGACGAGGACATAGCCCGCCAGCAGTGCGACCAGCAGCAGGCCGGGCAGCAGCGCGCCGGCGTAGAGGTCGCCGACGGAAGCGCCGAGCACGTCGGCCAGCACGATCAGCACGATCGAAGGCGGGATGATCTGCGCCAGCGTGCCCGAGGCGCAGATGACGCCCGAGGCGAGCTGCGGCGAATAGCCGTAGCGCAGCATGATCGGCAGCGAGATCAGTCCCATCGCGATCACCGAGGCGGCGATCACACCGGTGGTGGCGGCGAGCAGCGCGCCCACCAGTATCACCGCATAGGCGACACCGCCGCGCAGCGGACCGAACAGCTGGCCGATGGTGTCGAGCAGGTCCTCGGCCATGCCGCTTCTTTCCAGGATGAGCCCCATGAAGGTGAAGAAAGGGATGGCGAGCAGCAGCGGATTGGCCATGATGCCGTAGATGCGTTGCGGCAGCGCCTGCAGCAGTTCGGGCTGCAGCATGCCGAGTTCGAAGCCGACGAAGGCGAACAACAGGCCATTGGCGGCGAGCGCAAAGGCGACCGGATAGCCGAGCAGCAGGAAAGCGGCGAGCCCCGCGAACATCAGTGGCGCCATCAGTTCGAAGGCCATGATCGCGCGCCCCTTATTCGGCGTGCTCGCGGCCCGGCGCCTCGGACTGCACCGCGCCGCCGGCAAGGCCTCTGAGGAAGGCCAGGCGTTTGATGGTTTCGGAGATGCCCTGCAGGATCAGCAGCAGGAATGCGAGCGGCACCATCAGCTTGATCGGCCAGCGCGCGAGCCCCCCGGCATCGGCCGATACTTCGCCGATGCGGTAGGACTCGAGAAATGCGCTCCAGCCGTACCACAGGATGATGGCGCACACCGGCAGCAGCATGAACAGCCCGCCGTATACGTCTATCCACGCCTGCACGCGCGGCGACAGGCGGCCGGAGACGAGGTCGATGCGCACGTGGGCGTTGTGTTTCAGCGTGTAGCCGGCGGCGCCCAGAAAGACGGCGGCGTAGAGATACCACTGGATCTCGAGAAAGGCGTTGGAGCTCAGATTGAAGCCGTAGCGCGCCATTGCGTTGCCCGCGCTCACCAGCACGCAGGCGAGGACCAGCCAGCGGGCGAAGCGGCCGACCCTTTCGTTGAGCGCGTCGATCAGGCGCGACAATGCCAGAAAAAATTTCATTCGATCCTCCGTGACGGCGCCATGCGGCCGTCGTTTGCGCGGGTTTGCGCCGCCAATCATACGTGGCAAAGCGCGGGCGAGGCAAAATGCCGGCTCGCAGCGCGGCTACGGCGGCGCTCGTCGTCGGTGGTTTTTTGCCGCGGCCAAGGCGACCGTTGAAGCCGCGGCGTGCTAAAATCAGCCATTTAGCCGACCGGGCTGACCTTGGGCAGGGCCTTCATGTACTCTTATCAGAAAGACACCATCGGAAGTTTCGATCCGGAACTCGCGCACGCCATCGAGCAGGAGTGCCGGCGCCAGGAAGACCATATCGAGCTGATCGCCTCGGAGAACTACGCGAGCCCGCGGGTGCTGCAGGCCCAGGGCTCGGTGCTGACCAACAAGTATGCCGAAGGCTATCCGGGAAAACGCTACTATGGCGGCTGCGAGTTCGTCGACATCGCCGAGCAGCTCGCGATCGATCGCGCCAAAAAGCTGTTCCACGCCGGCTATGTCAACGTGCAGCCGCATTCGGGCGCGCAGGCCAACCAGGCGGTGTATGCCGCGGTGCTGCGGCCGGGCGACGTCATCCTCGGCATGTCGCTCGACGCCGGCGGTCACCTGACCCACGGCTCGCCGGTGAACATCAGCGGCAAATACTACAGCGCGGTGGGCTACGGCCTCGATTTCAAGACCGAGGAGATCAATTACGATGAAGTCGGAGAACTGGCCCGCGTGCACAAGCCGAAGATCATCGTTGCCGGTGCCTCGGCGTATTCGCGGGTGATCGACTGGAAACGCTTCCGCGCCATTGCCGACCACGTCGGCGCGTTGCTGCTGGCCGACATGGCGCACTACGCCGGGCTGGTCGCCGCCGGGCTTTATCCGAGCCCGGTCGGCATCGCCGATTTCGTGACCACCACCACGCACAAGACGCTGCGCGGCCCGCGCGGCGGCATGATACTCGCCGGCGCCGAGCACGAGAAAGTGCTCAACTCGGCGATTTTTCCCGGCACCCAGGGCGGGCCGCTGATGCACATCATCGCGGCCAAGGCGGTCGCCCTCAAGGAGGCGATGACGCACGAGTTCAAGGTCTATCAGGAGCAGGTGCTGGACAACGCACGGGTGATGGCCAAGGTGCTGCAGGAGCGCGGCTACCGCATCGTTTCCGGCCGCACCGATTGCCACATGTTCCTCGTCGATCTGCGCGGCAAGCTGACCGGACGCGAGGCGGAAGCGGCGCTGGGACGCGCGCACATCACGGTCAACAAGAATTCGGTGCCCAACGATCCGCAAAAGCCGATGGTGACGAGCGGCATCCGCATCGGTTCGCCGGCGATGACGACGCGGGGTTTCAGGGAACACGAGGCGGAGCTGCTTGCCAACCTGATCGCCGACGTGCTCGATGCGCCCGCCGACGAAAAGGTGATGGGGCGCGTGACGGCGGAAGTCAAGAAGCTGTGTGCAAAATTTCCCGTCTATGGGGCGTAATGAGTGATGGGTAACGAGTGAGGAGTGAGGAGAAAATGGCCGACGATGCGCGCTTTCACCTTTCACCCTTCACTTTCCACCCTTCACGGCTTTTATGAAGTGCCCGTTCTGCAAGTCCGACGATACCCAGGTGATCGACTCGCGGGTGAGCGACGATGGCGACAGCATCCGCCGCCGCCGCCGCTGTGCGGTCTGCCACAAGCGCTTCACCACCTACGAGACCGTCGAGCTGCGCATGCCGCAGGTCGTCAAGCAGGACGGCAGCCGCACCGAATTCGATCTCGGCAAGCTGCGCACCAGCTTCATGCGCGCGCTGCACAAGCGGCCGGTGCCGACGCAGATGGTCGACGAGGCGGTCGCGACCATCACGCAAGAGGTGCTGTCGCTCGGCGAGCGCGAAATTGCCTCGCGGCGCATCGGCGAGATGGTGATGCGCGCGCTGCACAAGCTCGACGAAGTCGCCTATATCCGCTTTGCCTCGGTCTACAAGAGTTTCCAGGGAATCGACGACTTCCAGGATGCGATCAAGGAAGCGCGCAAGCCCGCAGCAGGAGGCAAGAAGTAGCCGGTCTGAAACCGCTGCTTCGCACGCAGGAGAGCGCCTGTGCTGCGCGAGGAGCCCGGTTGCGGCGGCGTGTTTTCCACTGCATCGCCGGCGGACGCTTGACATCAATATAACTATTTGTTTTTAATGGAATTTTCTTCTGAGGATCGGCGCTTCATGGCGCGCGCGCTGGAACTCGCGCAGCGTGGCTTCTATACCGCTGCGCCCAACCCGCGGGTGGGGTGCGTCGTCGTGCGCGGTGCTGCCGTGGTGGGCGAGGGCTGGCACGAGAAGGCCGGCGGGCCGCACGCCGAAATCGCAGCGCTCGCCGCTGCCGGATCGCGGGCGCAGGGCGCGATAGTCTACGTCTCGCTCGAGCCGTGCGCGCATCACGGCCGCACGCCGCCCTGTGTCGATGCGCTGATCGCGGCAAAGGTCACGCGCGTGGTGGCGGCGATGCGCGATCCGAATCCGCTGGTGGCGGGCCAGGGGCTCGTGGCGCTGCAAAACGCGGGAATCGCGGTCCAGACCGGTCTGCTCGAAGACGAAGCGCGCGAGCTCAACATCGGGTTCGTCACGCGCATGACGCGCGGCCGGCCGTGGGTCAGGATGAAAATCGCAGCGAGCCTCGACGGCAAGACCGCGCTGCTCAACGGCAAAAGCCGCTGGCTCACCGGCGCCGCGGCGCGCCGCGACGGCCACGCGTGGCGCGCGCGCGCCTGTGCGGTGCTGACCGGCATCGGCACCGTCAGGGATGACGATCCGCAGCTTACCGTGCGTGAAGTCGAAACGCCGCGTCAGCCGCTGCGCGTGGTGGTCGACAGCCGGCTGGAGACGCCGCCGGAGGCCAAAGTGCTCGCCGGTGGCGGCACGCTGGTGGTGGCGGCGGCGAGGGACGACGCCAGGATGCGCGCGCTGCGGGACAAGGGCGCGGAGATCGTGGTGCTGCCGAATGTCGCGGGCAGGGTCGAACTCGGCGAGCTGTTGCGCGAACTCGCCCGCCGCGAGGTGAACGAAGTGCACGTCGAAGCCGGATACCGGCTGAACGGTGCGCTGTTGCGCGCCGGGCTGGTGGACGAGCTGGTGGTGTATCTTGCGCCGCTGTTGCTCGGTGACGCCGCGCGCGGCATGTTCGATCTGCCCGAACTGCAGGATCTGGACGGCTGCCGCGAACTGAAAATCGGCGACTTGCGCATGATCGGTGACGACATCCGCATCATTGCCCGGCTGGGGAACGTATAATGTTTACCGGAATCATCGCTGCGGTGGGCACGGTCGCTGCGGTCGCGGCGGCGCGCGGCGGTTTGCGCCTCACGATCGACGCCGGCGGTCTCGCGCTCGACGATGTCGCGGCCGGCGACAGCATCGCGGTCGATGGCGTGTGCCTGACGGTGGTGGTATTGCGCGAGGCGGCATTCGAAGTCGACGTGTCGCAGGAAACGCTGGCCTGCACGGCAGGTTTTGCCGCGGGCGCGCGGGTCAACCTGGAAAAGGCGCTGCGCCTGTCGGACCGCTTGGGCGGCCACCTGGTGAGCGGTCATGTCGACGGCGTCGGGACGGTGGCGCGCTGCGAGGCGCGCGGCGACAATCGGTTGCTGGTGGTGGCCGCGCCGCGCGAACTGGCGAAATACCTCGCGCGCAAAGGCTCGGTGGCGGCGAACGGCGTGAGCCTCACGGTGAACGAAGTCGACGGCGCGCAGTTCGCCGTCAACCTGATTCCGCACACGCTGCAGTCGACCAACCTGCGGCATTTGAAAACCGGCGACCGCGTCAATCTCGAAGTCGACCTGCTGGCGCGCTACGCCGAACGCCTGTTGCAGGGCGGCTGCGGCGCCTGAGAAAATTGCGAACCATGGCTATTAGCCCGATTACCGAAATCATCGCCGACATCAAGGCCGGCAAAATGGTCATCCTCGTCGACGAGGAAGACCGCGAGAACGAAGGCGACCTGCTGATGGCGGCGGAATTCGTCACGCCCGAAGCGATCAACTTCATGGCGCGCTATGGCCGCGGTCTGATCTGCCTCACGCTCACCGAGGAGCGCTGCCGCCAGCTCAACCTGCCGCTGATGGTTTCCAACAACCGTTCGCCGCTCGGCACCAACTTCACGGTGTCGATCGAGGCCGCCGAAGGCGTGACCACCGGCATTTCCGCTGCCGATCGCGCGCGCACGGTGCAGGCGGCGATCCGCGCCGACGCGAGCCCGGGCGACATCGTGCAGCCGGGCCATATTTTTCCGCTGATGGCGCAGGACGGCGGCGTGCTGATGCGCGCCGGCCACACCGAGGCCGGCTGCGACCTCGCGCGGCTCGCGGGCGTGATGCCGGCAGCGGTGATCTGCGAGATTCTCAAGGACAACGGCGAAATGGCGCGCTTGCCCGATCTCGAGGAGTTCGCGGCGCAGCACCGGCTCAGAATTGGCACCATCGCCGATCTCATCCACTACCGCAGCAGCACCGAATCGTTGGTCGAGCGCGTCGCGGAGCGCGACGTCGAAACCGTTCACGGCCGCTTCCGCCTCTACGCGTACAGCGACAAGGTCGGCCATGCCACCCATCTCGCGCTCGTCAGGGGCAAGCCCGAACCGGACACGGAGGTGCTGGTGCGGGTGCACGAGCCGCTGTCGGTGATCGACCTCATCGACACTGCGAGCACCAGCCATTCGTGGAATTTCAATGACGCGCTCGCCGCCATCAGCCGCGCCGAGTGCGGCGTCATCGTGCTGCTGCATCGGCTCGAAACCGCGACCGAACTGCTCGAACGGGTGCGGCAGCAACACGCCGGTGCCAAACCGCCGAAAATGGCGTTGCGCAACCACGGTCTCGGCGCGCAGATCCTGCGCGATCTCAACGTCGGGAAAATGCGGCTGCTCGCGTTGCCGCGCCGCATGCCGAGCATGACGGGTTTCGGCCTCGAGGTCTGCGGATTCCGGCTCCCTCCAGAAAAACGCAATTAAATCAATATCTTATGTCAAGATACGACGACATCGAAGAAATCGAGCCCGATTACCGCGGCGCGGGCCTCAAAATCGGCATCGTGATGAGCCGTTTCAACGCCGACATCGGCGAAGGGCTGCTGGCGAGTTGCACCGCGGCGCTCGCCAAGCACGGCGTGCGCGCAGCCGACATGCGCATCGTGACCGTTCCCGGCGCGTTGGAAGTGCCGCTTGCGCTGCAGAAGCTCGCGCGCAGCGGGAGATACGATGCGCTGATCGCGCTGGGCGCGGTGATCCGCGGCGAAACCTACCATTTCGAAATCGTCGCCAATGAAGCGGCGGCCGGCATCACCAGCGTGCAGCTCGATACCGGCATTCCGGTTGCCAACGGCATACTGACGACCGACGACGACGACCAGGCGCTCTCGCGCATGGCGGAAAAAGGCGCCGCCTGCGCGCTGGCGGCGATCGAAATGGCCCGTCTGCTCAAGCGGCTCGACGATGAAAGGTAGCCGCCGCCGCTCGCGCGAGTTTGCGCTGCAGGGGCTGTACCAGTGGCAGCTCGCGCATACCGATGCGCACAGCATTGCCGCGCAGCTCGCCGAAACCAAGGGTTTCGACAAAATAGATGCCGATTATTTTGCGGCGCTGCTTCACGGCACGGTGGAAAACGCCGCAGCGCTGGAGCGCGAGATCGCTCCCTGTCTCGACCGCGGCTTTCACGAACTGAGCCCGGTCGAACGCGGCATCCTGCTGATGGCAGGCTACGAATTCCTGCATCAGCCGCAAGTGCCGTACCGCGTGGTGATCAACGAGGCGGTCGAACTCGCAAAAGTCTATGGTGGCACCGATGGCCATAAATTTGTCAACGGCGTGCTCGACAAGCTCGCGGCGCGCGTGCGCGCGCCCGAGGTCGATTCGGCCTGAAACGGTTGCGGCGCCGCATCTATTGTTGTATTGGAGGAGAAGGCATTGGACGATCTGGATCCGCGACTCAAAAAACGCATTTACGCTTTTTATTTTGCCGGAGTGGTCAACCTCGTTCTCGGCGGCTACGTGCTGTTTGCGGGGCCCTCCTTCATGCCGCGTGGCACGGTGCTGCTGCTGGTGGCGTTCTTTTTCGGTTTCGCCGCGGTCGATTTTTATTTTCCGAAACTGATGAAAAAGCGCTGGCTGGAAACGCAGCGGCAGATCGAGGAACGGCAGCGCGAATCTGCGGGCAGTGAAGGGTGAAGCAGTGAAAGGGGGATCCCTTACCGAATTCGGGCTGATCGAACGCTATTTCACCCATCCCGCGCCCGGCGCGGTGCTCGGCGTCGGCGACGATGCGGCATTGGTGCGTGTTGCGCGCGGCATGGAACTTGCGATCTCGTGCGACATGTTGGTCGCGGGGCGGCATTTTTTCGCCGATGCCGACCCGCGGCGGCTCGGGCACAAGGCGCTGGCAGTCAATCTTTCCGACATGGCGGCGATGGGCGCAACGCCGCGTTGGGCAACGCTTTGCCTCGCGCTGCCCGAGGCGCGAGCGCCGTGGTTGCGCGCTTTTGCCGGCGGTTTCATGCGTCTTGCGCGCAGCCACGGCGTCGATCTCATCGGCGGCGATACCACGCGCGGTCCGCTCACCATCTGCGTGCAGATCATGGGTGTAGTGCCAGCGGGGCAGGCCCTGCGGCGCGACGGTGCGCGCATCGGCGACGAAATCTGGGTTTCGGGGCAGGTGGGCGATGCCGCGCTGGCACTGGCGGCGTTCGGCAAACGCATCGCGCTCGCGCCGCGCGAGCTGGCCGCGGCGGCGCGGCGACTCGATACCCCCACGCCGCGCATCGCGTTGGGTGTGGCATTGCGCGGCATCGCCCGCAGCGCCATCGACATCTCGGACGGGCTGCTCGCCGATCTGGGCCATATCTGCGAGCGTTCGGCGGTTGCCGCGACCATCGAATTCGAACGGCTGCCGGCCTCGCCGTTGCTGCGGCGGCATCTGCAGCAGCCGGCGGCGCGCGCGGCCCTGCTGGCGGGAGGCGACGATTACGAGCTGTGCTTCACGGCGGCACGCAGGCGGCATGGTGCCATCCTCGGCGTGGGGCGCCGCCTCGGCATCAGGTTGAGCGGCGTCGGCACGGTGCGGCGCGCCGCGCGCGGCGCACCACGGGTCACGGTACTGGACGGCAAAGGCAAACCGATGAACATCAAGCACCGCGGATTCGATCATTTTGGCTGAGACGCCGTCAACGCCGTCGTGGCGTTTCATGTTGCGGCACCCGGCGCACCTGCTCGCGCTCGGTTTCGGCGCGGGGCTGGTGCCCGCCGCGCCGGGCACCGCCGGCACGCTGCTCGCCCTGCCGCTGTACTGGGGGCTCGCGCCGCGGCTGGCGGCATCCGAATTCCTGGCATTGCTCGCGGCCGCATTTCTCGCGGGCATCTGGGCCTGCCAGAAAACGGGCGCGGCGCTCGGCGCGGCCGATCACGGCAGCATGGTGTGGGACGAGATCGTCGCGTTTCTGCTGGTGCTGTTTTTCACGCCGCATTCCCTCTACTGGCAGGCGGGCGCTTTTTTGCTGTTTCGCCTGTTCGATATTTTCAAGCCGCCGCCGATCCGTTACTACGAACGGACTTTCAAGGGCGGCTTCGGGGTGATGCTCGACGATCTGGTCGCCGCATTTTATGTGCTGCTGGTGCTGGCGTTGTGGCGCAGTTTTCAGGGAGGGTAGCAGACGTGATCGACGCAGAATTGTACCGACTGGCCGAGCAAGTCGGCGATGCGCTCCAGGCGCGCGGCATGATGATCGCGACCGCCGAGTCGTGCACCGGCGGCTGGGTTGCGCAGGTGCTGACCATGGTGCCCGGCAGCTCGCACTGGTTCGAGCGCGGTTTCGTCACCTATACCTATATTTCCAAACGGGAAATGCTCAACGTGAAAGCCGAGACGCTGGGCACGCACGGCGCCGTTTCCGAAGCTGCCGTGCGGGAAATGGTGCAGGGCGCACTCGCCGCGAGCCATGCCCAGATCGCGCTGGCGGTGAGCGGCACCGCGGGCCCCGGCGGCGGCACGCTGGAAAAACCGGTCGGCACCGTCTGTTTCGCGTGGGGCACCAAGGACGGCAGGCTGTGGTCGGAGACGCGGCATTTCACGGGCGACCGCGAAGCGGTGCGCCGGCAGTCGGTGCGGCGCGCGCTCGAGGGCGTACTGCAAGTGCTGGAAAGCATGGCGGAATAACCCTGCGCGGTCATCCGCGGCGGGCCGGCGGCGTTAAGCGTTCCATGCAGGGTGGAAATGCCCGCCGCGAGTTGTGACATAATTCTTCAAATGAATGCAGAGGATCAAAATGGACGAGAACAAAAGTAAGGCGCTCGCCGCCGCGCTATCCCAGATCGAGAAACAGTTCGGCAAGGGTTCGATCATGCGCCTGGGCGAATCCCAGATTTCCCGGGACATCCAGGTGGTGTCGACCGGTTCGCTGGGGCTCGACATTGCGCTCGGCATCGGCGGGCTGCCGCGCGGACGCGTGGTCGAGATCTACGGTCCGGAGTCGTCGGGCAAGACCACGCTCACGCTGTCGGTGATCGCGCAGATGCAGAAATTGGGCGGCACCGCGGCCTTCATCGACGCCGAACACGCGCTCGACCCGCAGTACGCGGCGAAACTCGGCGTCGACGTCGAACAGTTGCTGATTTCGCAACCCGACAACGGTGAACAGGCGCTCGAGATCGCCGATATGCTGGTGCGCTCGGGATCGGTCGACGTGGTGGTGATCGATTCGGTGGCGGCGCTGGTCCCCAAGGCGGAAATCGAAGGCGAGATGGGCGAGCCGCAGATGGGGCTGCAGGCGCGGCTGATGTCGCAGGCGCTGCGCAAACTCACCGCCAACATCAAGCGTTCCAACACGCTGGTGATATTCATCAACCAGATCCGCATGAAAATCGGCGTCATGTTCGGCAATCCCGAGACCACCACCGGCGGCAACGCGCTCAAGTTCTATGCCTCGGTGCGCATAGACATCCGCCGCATCGGCTCGATCAAGAAAGGCGACGAAGTCATCGGCTCGGAAACGCGCGCCAAGGTGGTCAAAAACAAGGTGGCGCCGCCTTTCCGCCAGGCCGAATTCGACATCCTCTACGGTGAGGGCATTTCACGCGAAGGCGAGATCATCGAGCTCGGCGTGGCGAACAAGATCATCGACAAGTCGGGCGCGTGGTACACCTACGGCAAGGAGCGCATCGGCCAGGGCAAGGACAATGCGCGCGAATACCTGAAAGAGCATCCCGAGATCGCGCGGGAAATCGAGGCCAAGATCCGCGCTGCGCTGGGCGTGGCGGGAGCGGGAGCCGCGCGGGAAGTCCAGGAAGCCGAAGCCGATTGACAAGGCGCGCGCCGGGTTGGCTGCGGTGCGCGCAGGCAGAACCGGCAGGGGAAAAATGCGCAAGCGCTGCCAGGCAAACCGTCAAAATGCGGTTTTCGCGAAAGCGGCAATCGCGGGCGATGCCGATGGCGCGGCAAAGGCCGCCGGACGGCAACAGTCGCGAAGAAACCGGCCGCAAACCGGTCTGCGCGCGCGGGCGCTCGCGCTGCTTGCGCGGCGCGAGCACACGCGGCAGGAACTTGCCCGCAAGCTGGCGCCTCATGCCGAGTCTGCGGCGGCGCTCGAGGCATTGCTGGCCGAACTCGCCGCCGGCGGGCTGCTGTCCGAAGAGCGCTATGCCGAAATGCGCGCCTTCGTCCTCGGCCGCAAGTACGGCTCGGCGCGCATCGCGCACGAGCTGCGCGCCCAAGGCGTGCCGGACGAAGTAATCGAGGCCGCCGTGGCGCAGGCGAAGGCGGGCGACCTCGAACGGGCGCGTGCCATCTGGCGCAGGAAATTCGGGGTGGTCGCGGCGAGCCGCGAGATGCGCGCGCGCCAGGCGCGCTTTCTCCAGTCGCGCGGTTTTTCGTCGGAGGTGATCCGCAAAGTCATCGCCGGTCCCGACGGCGACGATTGAGGCGCAGCCCGTTCCACAACGCGTCGCTGTTCTCGCTGGCTTGCTGAATTCAAGATAGAATCGCAGGAAACAGCAGGAGCCGTATTCCGGACACCTGGTTTCGGGCAGCGCGCAACCCGGGAACAGCGGTTGTGAACGGCGTTTGTACCTAAGCCCCGGATTCGCATCCGGGCTACGCCGCTGTCCTGGTGCAGCGCACGGCTAAACACGATGTGCTCGTGTCTGGCACGCAACAGCGACTGGGGTGAGCATCATGCCATCGCCGACTTCTTCCAGCACCACCAGCAACGTCAGCTCGACTACCTCGCTGAGCATCAATGCGTTGATCTCGGGTCTTAAATGGGGCGGGGTGGCCGGCAGCGGGGTAACCCTGACCTACAGTTTCCCCTGGACGACTTTCGGCACGGCAACCTTTGCCGGCCCCAGCGGGAATAATTACTCGTCGCTCAACGAGCAGAATGCGACTTATCACTACGGGCTGAATGCAACCCAGCAGGCTGCGGCGCGCAGCACCCTGCAGGCGTGGGCCAATGTTGCCAGCGTCGTGTTCTCAGAGGTTGCGGATACGAGCTCCAATGTCGGCGATATCCGCTTTGCCTGGACCTCGGTTCCCAATGAAAACAGCGTGGGCGACCAGGCGTGGGGATGGGCATACGAACCGAATTCCTATTGGCCGTCGGGCGGGGATGTCTGGATCAGCACGCTTGCTTCCAGCGCCACCGATCCGGACTGGTCGGCGGGCTCATACCATTACATGGCATTGATCCACGAACTGGGCCATGCCCTGGGCCTGAAGCATTCCTTCGAGGGGAGTCCGGTTCTTGCGAGTGGCCAGGAATCAAGGCAGTACACGGTGATGTCGTACACCGATCACTCGCACAGTTTGTTTGTCCGGGTGACCCAGAATGCCAATGGTTCGGTCTCCTGGAGATCATTTCATGTCCAGCCCGACACGCCCATGCTCTATGACATGGCCGCGATCCAGTACCTTTATGGTGCGAACCTTTCATACAGGACCGGAAATGACGTTTATACGTTCGATTCGAATACGCCGTTTTTCAGGACGATCTGGGACGTGGGCGGCACGGACACGATATCAGTCTCGAATTTTGCAAAAGGTTGCATCATCGACCTGCGGCAAAGATCTTTCTCCAAGATAACCATAGAGTCGGATTCGACGGCGGGGTACAACTGGAATTCTCCTTCCCCCAGGCAACCTATGACGGCACTGACAACCTCGCCATTGCTTACGGCAGTGTGATCGAGAACGCAATCGGCGGCGGCAACGACACGCTGATCGGTAACGACGCGAACAACAGCCTCGAAGGCGGAGCAGGCAACGACAGTCTGATTGGTGGTGCCGGCGATGACGTGTTCGATTGGGACGCAAACTCGCGCGGCGGTGCGGATACATTTGTTGGGGGTGCTGGGAATGATACATATGTCGTGTCTGGGAACGACATCATTTCGGAAAATCCGGGAGAGGGAATAGACACGGTTTGGTCATCCGAAACCTATTCGCTTGCCAATCTCCAAAACGTCGAGAATCTGAGCCTGTTTGGTGCCTCCCCTGTAAACGCAACGGGTAATACGCTGGATAATTTGCTGACGGGAAACGATGCTGCCAATGTTCTTTCCGGCGGAGAGGGCAACGACACCCTGGATGGTGGTATCGGTGCGGACAATTTGAGTGGCGGTGCGGGCGATGACACCTATGTCGTCGACAGCGTGGACGATGTGGTCACCGAGCAGCCCGACCAGGGCCGGGACACCATTCGCACCGCGCTCGCGAGCTACAGCCTGGCCGCGCTGGCCCACGTCGAGAATCTCACGTACACCGGCAGC
>JBKBXX010000078.1:13794-16708 GCA_046313915.1 Burkholderiales bacterium
GGGACACCATTCGCACCGCGCTCGCGAGCTACAGCCTGGCCGCGCTGGCCCACGTCGAGAATCTCACGTACACCGGCAGCGCCGGTTTCACCGGCACCGGCAACGCCCTCGCCAATACGTTGACCGGGGGGGGCAGGCAACGACAGTCTCGACGGCGGCGCCGGCGCGGACAGCCTGAATGGCGGCGCGGGGAACGACACTCTGGATGGCGGTGCGGGCACCGATACGGCAACCTATTCGGGCAATCGAAGCGCCTTCGCTCTCGTCAAGAGCAGCGATTCGATTCAGATGACGAGCACGAACGAGGGCGCCGACATTTTGGTCAATATGGAGCGACTCAGATTTGCCGACGAGTCGCTCGCCTTCGACCTTGGTGGCAATGCCGGCATGACCGCGAAGATCCTGGGTGCCGTGTTTGGCGCCGACTCCATTTCCAATAAAAACTACGCCGGCATCGGGATCGGTCTGCTGGATGGCGGAATGAGCTACCCCGATCTGATGCGGCTTGCGCTTGTGGCAAAACTGGGCGCCAGTTTTTCGGATGCCGATGAAGTGAACGTGTTGTATCGAAACCTCGTTGGGATGCCGCCTTCCGACACCGAACTCGCTTACTGGGTCGGAACCCTCTCCTCGGGGCAATATACGCAAACCTCGTTGGCCGTGATGGCGGCCGATCATCCGCTCAATACCGGGAACATCGATCTCGTCGGGCTGGCCGTGACGGGGCTGCCATACGTCTAGAAGCCGGCCGCAGAAGACTCGACTGCCGAGGCACGCTGACGGGGCTGGGTGCCGTCGCTGCGCTTTTTGCGCGCAGGGGGAATTGGCGGCTGGCGCTGCCTTGGTGCTGCATCAGGTTTGCAACCATCCTGATTTCAAGAGAAAATCTATCTTTTTCCAGACGGCGGCGCGAGCCGCCGCAGGCCAGGGGTCGCAGACGTGAAATCCGCACAAATCCGCCAGAAATTCCTCGAGTACTTCGCTTCCCACGGGCACGCCATCGTGCCTTCGAGCCCGCTGGTGCCGGGCAACGATCCGACGCTGCTTTTCACCAATTCCGGCATGGTGCAGTTCAAGGACGTGTTCCTGGGGCAGGAGCGGCGGCCTTATGTGCGCGCTGTCACCGCCCAGCGCTGCGTGCGCGCCGGCGGCAAGCACAACGATCTGGAGAACGTCGGTTACACCGCGCGTCATCACACGTTTTTCGAGATGCTCGGCAATTTCAGCTTTGGCGACTATTTCAAGCGTGAGGCGATCCGCTTCGCGTGGGAATTGCTGACCGAGGTCTACCATCTGCCGGCCGACAAGCTGTGGGTCACGGTCTATCAGACAGACGACGAGGCCTATGACATCTGGGCCAAGGAGATCGGCATGCCGCGCGAACGCATCGTGCGTATCGGCGACAAGCCCGGCGGCGGCTCGGACAATTTCTGGCAGATGGCCGACACCGGCCCGTGCGGTCCGTGCAGCGAGATTTTTTACGATCACGGCCCGGCGGTGGCGGGCGGTCCCCCCGGCTCGCCCGAGGCCGACGGCGACCGCTACATCGAAATCTGGAATCTGGTGTTCATGCAATTCAATCGTGACGAGCAAGGCAGGCTGCATCCGTTGCCCAAGCCTTCGGTCGACACCGGCATGGGGCTGGAGCGCATCGCTGCCGTGCTGCAGCACGTGCACTCAAACTATGAGATTGATTTATTTCAGGATTTGATCAAGGCCGCGGCCCGCGAGACGCACACCCGGGATCTCGCCAGCAATTCGCTCAAGGTCATCGCCGACCATATCCGCGCCTGCTCTTTCCTCATCGTCGATGGCGTGATTCCGGGCAACGAGGGTCGCGGTTACGTCTTGCGGCGCATCATCCGTCGCGCGATCCGGCACGGCTACAAGCTTGGCCAGACCGAGCCGTTTTTTCACCGGCTGGTCGAAGATCTGGCGCGCGCGATGGGTGCGGCGTATCCGGAGCTCGTGCAGGCCAAGGAGCGCGTGGCGCAGGTGCTGAAGCAGGAAGAAGAGCGGTTCGCGGAGACGCTGGAAAACGGCATGAAAGTGCTGGAAGGCGCGCTCCACCGCGAAGACAAGATGCTCGACGGCGAAACGGTATTCCAGCTTTATGACACTTTCGGATTCCCGGTCGATCTCACTGCCGATATCGCCCGCGAACGCAATGTCCGCGTCGATTATGCCGGTTTCGAGGCAGCGATGCAGCGCCAGCGCGAAAGGGCGCGCGCCGCGTCCCGGTTCGCAATGGCCACCGGCGTCGATTATGCCGGCGCTCCCACCGAGTTCCACGGCTACGACACGCTGCAGCTCGAAGGCACGGTGGTGGCGCTGTATCGCGAAGGCACGCAGACCGAGGAAATCGCCGCGGGCGACTCCGCGGTGGTGGTGCTCGACCGTACGCCGTTCTACGCCGAAGCGGGCGGCCAGGTGGGCGACAGCGGTGAGCTCGCGGGGGTCAACGGCACTTTCGTCGTCAGCGACACCCAGAAAATCCAGGCCGGGGTTTTCGGTCACAAGGGCGTGCTGCGGGCCGGCCACCTGCGCGTGGGCGACAAGGTGATGGCCGCGGTCGATCCCGTGGCGCGCGCGCGCGCGGCGTGGAATCATTCGGCGACCCACCTGCTGCACGCCGCATTGCGCAAGGTGCTGGGCCCGCACGTGCAGCAGAAAGGTTCGCTGGTCGATGCCCAGCGCACGCGTTTCGATTTTTCGCACCACGAGCCGCTCACCGAGGCGCAGATCCGCCAGATCGAGGAGCTGGTCAACCGCGAAATCCGCCGCAACGTCGAGGTCACGGCGCGCATCATGAAATACGACGATGCGATCAAGGCCGGCGCCATGGCGTTGTTCGGCGAGAAATACGGCGACGAAGTGCGCGTGCTGGGCATGGGGGATTTTTCGGTCGAGCTGT
>JBKBXX010000079.1:0-16273 GCA_046313915.1 Burkholderiales bacterium
GTGACCGCCCATTGCGGTTCGGCGAATTGCACCGTGCAGCTTCCGGCGTCGACGTGGGAAAGGGTGCAGGGCGCATCCTTCTGGCGGTAGCGTGTTTTGGCACCGTAGACCCAGCGGCAGTGCGGCGGTGTGCCGCCGATCCAGTTGAGGTCGATCGCGGTCAGGCTTTCCGAGAAAAGCGCCGGGTGGTCGTGTCCCTGCACCACGATCAGATGGTTGTGCTCGAGATCCTTGCCCGCCACGTACCAGGCTTCGTTCTCGCTTTGGCAGCCGTCGTCTTCGCGCCGGCGCCTGCCGCCTATGCCCAGCCCTTGCCGCTGGCCGATGGTGTAATACATCAATCCCATGTGGCGGCCGACCGTTTCGCCTTCCGGAGTGCGGATATCGCCGGGGCGGGTCGGCAGATAGCGGCTGAGGAATTCGCGAAAAGGCCGCTCACCGATGAAACAGATGCCGGTGCTGTCTTTCTTGTCGTGGTTCGGCAGGCCTTCCCGCCGCGCGATTTCGCGCACTTCGCGCTTGTACAAGCCGCCCAGCGGGAAAAGCGTTTTCGAAAGCTGCCGCTGGTCGAGGCGATACAGAAAATAGCTCTGGTCCTTGGTGCCGTCCTCGGCCTTGAGCAACTGGAACAGGCCGTCGACTTCGCGCACCTGCGCGTAGTGACCGGTGGCGATGGCGTCGGCGCCCAGCGCGAGTGCGTGGTCGAGGAACGCGCGGAACTTGATCTCGGCGTTGCACAGCACGTCGGGATTGGGGGTGCGTCCCGCCTGGTATTCGCGCAGGAACTCGCTGAAGACGCGTTCCTTGTATTCGGCGGAGAAGTTGACGGCATCGATGGGGATGCCGATGCGGTCGGCGACGGCAACGGCGTCGATCAGGTCCTGCCGCGAAGTGCAGTATTCTTCGGTATCGTCGTCTTCCCAGTTTTTCATGAAGAGGCCGCTCACCTGGTAGCCCTGCTGCTTGAGCAGCAACGCGGCGATTGAGGAGTCGACCCCGCCCGACATGCCGACGACGACGTGCTTTCCAGCCATGTTCAGCCGAGGTTGCGGTAGTGGGTGATGAGATCGAGCGGGAAACGCCGGCCCGCGAGATGGTCGTCTATGCAACGCATTACGAGCGGCGTGCGATGGCGCCTGCCGTGACGGCGGATTTCCTCGGGAGTGAGCCACACCGCGCGGATGATGCCGGTGTCAAGAGCGCGCGCCGCGTCGTGGCTTGTCGTTTTTCCGACGAAGGCAAAGCGTAGATAAGTCGTGTCCTTGGGGGCATGATGATACTGGTAGACACCCAGCAGCGCGGTCGGTTCGAAGAGGTAAGCCGTCTCTTCCAGCGTTTCGCGCACCGCGCCTTCGAGCAGGGATTCGCCCGGCTCGAGATGCCCCGCCGGCTGATTGAACATCGGCCCGAGATCGGTGTGCTCCTCGACCAGCAGGAAGCGGCCGCCCTGTTCGAGCACGGCGGCGACGGTGACGTTGGGTTTCCAGATCGGACGGTTGGCTGACACTGCGGTATTTTATCGCGGCGGCGCAACAGACCCAAGCGCCGCGGTGGCGGTGCAAACAAAAAGGGCAGGGGAGTGCCCCTGCCCTTGATGTTCAGCCAGATGCTTATTTTTTCTTTTCGTCTTTTTTCTTCTCAGTTTTCTTTTCGTCTTTCTTTTCGGCGGCCATTCCCGACACGGCGGTCATGGCGAACATGCCGGCGATGATTGCAGCGAGCAGCTTCTTCATGTATTTCCTCCACTGAGTTTGGATGTTTCCAGCGACAAATCGACGCTGAAGCTCAAGCGAGCAGGTGTAGCCTAGCCGAAAAAGATGCCATTGGCAATTCCCGGCAGGCGGCGAGGCGTGGCGGGCCGGCTTTGCCCGGCATGGGAAGGGAAAACCGGCAAAGATCTCACGGGATCCGGCCGAAGCCGGCGGCAAAAGGGACGCCGTGTCACGAAAGGCTGCCGCGCCCGATCGCCGCAAGTGGCGGAAGCGGCACGGGGCCGAAAGCGAAAAGACCCATAAAAAAAGGCAGGGCGAAAACCCTGCCTTTCGGATAGAGAAAGAAAGCTTACTTCTTTTCTTCTTTCTTTTTCTCGTCTTTCTTTTGTTCCGTTTTTTTCTCGTCTTTCTTCTCGGCGGCGAAAGCCGGGGTCAGGGTGACGACGGCGAAAACAGCAGCCAGAAGAGCGGACAGAAGCTTGGTCATGATATTTCCTCTTGGTAAGTTTTCAACAAAATATACAACAACTTTCGACCGCCTCAAGCGGTCAACGCCAATAACGGGCGGTCGCGGAATCGGTTGACAGCGCAGGTGACGGCGGAGAAAAACAGGGCGGCGTCAACAAAAAACATAAACAAAAACAATGGCTTGTTGAAATGTGGCTTTCCCGTTTCCACCGATCCGCTCAGGCGGCGCATCAGCTCTTGCGCGCTTTCTTGGCTTTTTTGGCCTTTTTCACTTTCTTTTCCGTTTTGACTTTTTTCTCGGCCTTGGGCGCCGCAGCCGCGGGCGCATCGGACGGCGTTGCCGGAGCCGGGGCCTGGGCGGCCGCGGAGAAGGTTACGGTGGCAAACACTGCGGCGATCAAGGCGGACATCAGCTTGCTCATGGGGTTTCCTTTCGATCGAGGGGGTTGATTGTCGAGCCGGCATGCGTCGATCTTGCCGGCGTCATGCCACCTAACGTTTTTGCCCGCCGGCGGTTGACCGGCCGCGTTGGGGGGCTGCGGCGAAAACGACGGTCGCTTCCGCTGAAACCTGTCGCCATTTGCCGGGGTCGAGACCGTCCAGCGTCCAGTTCCCGACGCGGTAACGGATCAGGCGCAGCGTGGGCAGGCCCACCGCTGCGGTCATGCGCCGCACTTGGCGATTTTTGCCTTCGCGAAGGGTGATTTCGAGCCACGCTGTCGGAATGTGCCGGCGAAAGCGTATCGGCGGCACGCGGGGCCACAGCCAGGTAGGGGTGGGCACGATGCGCGCTGCGGCGGGCAGGGTTTTGAATTCGCCGAGATCGATGCCCTTGGCGAGTTGCTGCAGCGCAACATCGGTCGGTGTGCCCTCGACTTCGGCGTAATAGGTTTTGGGCAGCTTGTGGCGCGGGTCGGCGATGCGATGCTGAAGCGCGCCGTCGTCGGTGAGCACGACCAGGCCTTCGCTGTCGGCGTCCAGTCGGCCGGCGGGATAAATGCCGCGCTGGGGCAGATAGTCTTTCAAGGTCGGCGCGCCGCTCGCCGCCGGGCTGAACTGGCAGAGCACGCCGTAGGGCTTGTTGAACAAAATGAGCTGCGCCATGGCGCGAGTGTACGTAAAAACGCCCCCTCGCGAAGGGGGCGTCGGTCGAAAGTGGGTGGTCGTCCTACGCGGCGACTGGCGCTTCCAGATCGCGCGTCAGCAGTTCGTAACCGGGCAGCGTCAGAAATTCGACATAATCGTCGCTGGAGATGATGCGGTCGAACAGTTGCGCCGCCTCTTCATAACGGCCGGCTTCCCAGGCTTTTTCGCCGAGCAGTGTCCTCACCTTGGCGAGTTCTTCCGGCAGCAGTTGCTTGAAGAGCTCGCGGGTGACCTTGCGGCCGTCTTCCAGCACGCCTTTGGGGCTGCGCATCCATTGCCAGATCTGCGAACGCGAGATTTCGGCGGTCGCCGCGTCTTCCATCAGATTGTAGACCGGCACGCAGCCGTTGCCGGCGAGCCAGGAACCGATGTACTGGATGCCGACGCTGATGTTGTTCCGCAAGCCGGCTTCGGTGATCGGTTTTTCGGGCCGGAAGTCGAGCAGGTCGCTCGCCGCGACGTTGACGTCGTCGCGTTTCCTGTGGATCTGGTTGGGCGTGGGCATGTAGTGGTCGAACACCGCCTTGGCGATTTCCACCAGGCCGGGGTGAGCGACCCAGGTGCCGTCGCAGCCGTCGCTGGCTTCGCGGATTTTGTCGGCCCGCACTTTTTCCAGCGCCACTTCGTTTGCCGCGGGGTCGTTTTTGATCGGAATCTGCGCCGCCATGCCGCCCATGGCGAAAGTGTTGCGCTTGTGGCAGGTCTTGACGAGCAGCAGGGCGTAAGCGCGCATGAAAGGCGCGGTCATGGTCACCTGCGCGCGGTCGGCGAGGCAGAAATCCTTGTTGGCGCGGAATTTCTTGATGCAGCTGAAAATGTAGTCCCAGCGGCCGATGTTCAGCCCTGCGGAATGCGCCCTGAGCTCGTAGAGGATTTCTTCCATTTCGAACGCGGCGAGCACGGTCTCGATCAGCACCGTGGCCTTGATCGTGCCCAGCGGCACGCCGAGCTCGCGTTGCGCCGCGACGAAAATGTCGTTCCACAGCCGCGCTTCGAGGTGGCTTTCCAATTTCGGCAGGTAAAAGTACGGGCCGGTGCTTTTCGCCAGCAGCATTTTCGCGTTGTGGAAAAAATAAAGCGCGAAATCGAAAATCGCTCCAGCGACCGGCTCGCCGTCGACCAGCACGTGTTTTTCCATCAGATGCCAGCCGCGTGGGCGCACCAGCAAAGTGGCGGTCCTGGCGTTGAGGGAGTAGCTCTTGCCTTCGGCGCTGGTGAAACTGATGCTGCGGTTGACCGCATCGCGCAAATTGATCTGGCCTTCGACCATGTTGGTCCAGGTCGGCGAATTGGAGTCCTCGAAATCGGCCATGAACACATTGGCGCCGGAATTCAGGGCATTGATCACCATCTTGCGGTCGGTGGGACCGGTGATCTCGACCCGACGATCCTGCAGGTCGTGCGGCACCGGCGCGACGGTCCAGTCGCTTTCACGGATGTCCCGGGTTTCGGGCAGGAAGTCGGGCAGCCTGCCCGCGTTGAATTCGGTCTGACGCTTCGCGCGCAATGCCATCAGCTCGCGGCGGCGGGTTTCGAATTTGCGTGCAAGCTTGGCGACGAAGGCCAGGGCCTGCGGGCTCAGGATTTCAGCAAAGCGGGGCGTCATTTTGCCCAGGATTTCGACGCCTTCGGGCATGTGGGCGAGGGAAGTCATGTGCGGTTTCCTTGGGTGGCTATAACTATATGATTATTAAGTATTTTATAAATTTCACCTAACAAAAAATCAAATCAAAAGCCGTGCTGCAGTGCATTATTGCAAATAATGATCTTTAGGCAATGGTTGCGGCTTCTAAAATTTTTTTATGTATATCCAAGGTTTTAGTTATGGGTTGCGGACTCCGGCACAACGAGTGGGCGGTAATCCGGTTTTTTGCAATGCAGTAAAAAAGCGGAGGCGTTTGCCAGCTCGCTGCGGGCAGCGGCCGGAAACGGACGCGCCGCGCCTCTGCTATAATTCGTCGGTTTTGCAGCCGGTGGGGTGGTGGGCGTGGCGAAACGGCGTTTTCTCGCCCGCCGGTGGCGCTTCACGGCGCGGCCCGGCTTGCACTGCCTGCTTTCAGGCGCCCGGTGGACTCGCCGTCACATGCCGATCACCCGGGACCGAACACATTCGAACGGAGACAAGGAACCATGACTGAACGACTTGACCTGCTGAAGATCGCACAAGAAGAACAGAGCGGGGATCTATTCAAGCTGCTGGACAGCATTTACAAGCGGTCGAAAGTCCAGCCGCGCGGCATTTCCGACGCCATCATCTGGGAAGGCGGCAATTTTTACGGCGGCGTGAAGCCGGTGGTGCATGCATTTACCGACATGTTTGCATTGAACGGCACGCTGATGGCGCTCGACGTTCTGGGGCTGCCGTTTCTCGCGGTGCCGATGATGGCGCAGTTCCGGCACGATACCAAACTCGCGTGCCTCGAATGGTTTGGCAAACTCGACTACACGGCGATCAAGTGGTCGACCGCGGGCGATTTCCTGGTCAATGAAAACGGCAGGAAAGTGGTGGTCATGGGCAAGTCGGCCAACGCGCAGCTGCGCACCGCCGCCGGCGTCTATTGCAACGTGCGCCCCTACGGCACGATCACCTGCATCCGCTTCATGCCGGGACTGCCGTATTCGCAGGACAAGAAGAAATTTAACGTCGACCGCGCCACCGGCAACATCCATTCCGAAATGAACACGCCGGGGGTGCGGATGGCTTACGCGGCGCGCCTGTTCCTGAAAATGGTGCACGAAACCGGCCAGATCGGGCGGGTTGCCACCAAGCCGACCCAGGCGCAGGAAGACGCGATCAATGCGGGCATCGTGCGCTGGCTGCTGAAGGGCACGAAATTCGAACTCAAGCGCCGTTACACCGTCGATGCCTACGAAGAGCAGAAGGAAAACATCGACGCCATCATCGCGCTCCTGCCCAAGGATTTCAAAGCCGGCATGGAAAACTGGGGCGGCGAGATCCACGAACACATTTCCGACACCAATTTCGGTTTGATGCTGCACGACATGATCCGCCAGCGCAAGGTTCTGGTCTACGCCACCGATCTCGATGGCGACCGGCTGACCGACCTGATGGCGGACGCGCCCGATGTGCTGCGCGCCTGGGGCCAAATGGTCCTCGACCACGTCAAGAGCGGTGCGCAGATGCAGCAGGTCTGGAAGGAGATGGGTTTTACGATGGCAAGCGGCAAGGACATGACCAGCATCATGTACCGCATGGAAGGCCAGCCGATTTTCGAGCAAACGCTGGGTTCCGCCGACGCGATGCTGCTGCGCCTGCTGGCCGGCGACGAGACGGTGGGCGGAGAAAAGCAGCCCTACGATCCGCGCATCCACTTCGTCCTCATCAGCGAAGCGTACAAGGCGGCTAATCCGGGCAACAAGGAGCTCGCCGACTGGCTCGACGCCCAGCTCGCGATTTTCGACAGGATCTACAGCGGCAAGCGGCCGCGCTACCTTGACGGCTATCGCATGCTCAAGGAAGCGATCAAGCCCTGGGGCAGCAAGTAGCGGGGGACGCGGTCCGGTTTTCGCGTCACGCCGCCCGCGACCGCGGGCGGCGCCGTTTCGGACGCGGCAAATCCGCGCCCGCCGCAGACGGCGGCGCAAAAACACAACCCCTGCGCCCGGACGGGCACGGCAGCCGGCAGGCACTCCGAAGAGCATCCCGCCAAAGGCAAAAAAGCCCGGCCGGCCTGGGGTACGGCCGTAGGGCTTTTCAGTGCGGGACTACGTTCACCGGCTCAACCCGGCAACGCGCTCAGGAAACGGCTTGGATGTTTGACGCTTGCTTGCCTTTGGGACCTTGGGTGACTTCAAACGATACTTTCTGGCCTTCCTTGAGGGTCTTGAAGCCGCCCATCTGAATTGCCGAAAAATGCGCGAACAGATCCTCACTGCCGTCATCCGGCGTGATGAAGCCGTAACCCTTCGCGTCATTGAACCATTTCACAGTGCCTGTTGCCATAATCACATTGCCTTCGTCAAAAAAAGCGGGCGGTAGACTCCCGCGAACTGTTTGAGTTTCAAGGATCGCGCATACGGCCAGACCGGCACCGCGAAAGAGCTTGAAGCCAAACACCCGATTCGCTTTCTAGGCTATTTGGGTGCGGAAGTCAAGTATACTCCGGAAAAGGGGCTTTATTCCGCACTTGAAAATTTCTGGATTATGGCCAAAATAGCAATTGGCGCGCGGGATTAAAGCGGTTCGGGGAATGGCTACAAGGCAGCGTGATGATACGGTTCTCGAGGCGAAGAAAAGCAGGGTAAAACCGCCCCCGATGTTCAAGGTGCTGCTATTGAACGACGATTACACACCGATGGATTTTGTGGTGGCGGTGCTGCAGAAATTCTTCGCCCTGAGCCGGGAGAAAGCGACCCAGGTCATGCTCAAGGTGCACCGCGAAGGCATAGGGGTGTGCGGCATCTACCCGAAGGACGTCGCGGCGACCAAGGTCGAGCAGGTCAAGATGTACGCGAAGCAGCACCAGCATCCGCTACAGTGTGTCATGGAAGAGAACTGAGATGATTGCGCAGGAACTCGAAGTCAGCTTGCATATGGCCTTCATGGAGGCAAGACAGAAGCGCCACGAATTCATTACCGTGGAGCATCTGCTGCTCGCTTTGCTCGACAACCCGTCGGCCTCCGAGGTGCTGCGCGCCTGCGCTGCCGACATCGATGACCTGAGAAAGCTGCTGTCGGATTTCGTGGCCGAGCACACGCCGATTCTGGCCGGCGACGACGTCGACACCCAGCCCACCCTGGGCTTCCAGCGCGTGATCCAGCGCGCCATCCTCCATGTCCAGTCCTCGGGCAAGAAGGAAGTGACGGGCGCCAACGTGCTGGTGGCGATTTTCGGCGAAAAGGATTCGCACGCCGTCTATTTCCTGCACCAGAAAGGCGTCACCCGGCTCGACGTGGTGAATTTCATTTCGCACGGCATCAGCAAGGTGCCGCAGGCCGCGCCTTCGAAAAGCGAGTCCGAAGCCGACGGCGAACACGAAGCCCAGCCCGGCGGCGCGCTCGAGAGCTACACGCTCAACCTCAATGCGCTCGCCATTTCGGGCAAGATCGACCCGCTGATCGGCCGCGACCGCGAGCTCGCGCGGGTGGTGCAGACGCTGTGCCGGCGCCGCAAGAACAACCCGCTGCTGGTGGGCGAGGCGGGAGTGGGCAAGACCGCCATCGCCGAGGGGCTCGCGCGCCGCATCGTCGAGGGCGATGTCCCCGATATCCTCAGCCATTGCAATGTCTACGCGCTCGACATGGGGGCGCTGCTGGCCGGCACCAAATACCGCGGTGATTTCGAACAGCGCCTGAAGGCGGTGCTCAAGCAGCTGATCGACAATCCGAACGCGATCCTGTTCATCGACGAGATTCACACCCTGATCGGGGCGGGTGCGGCCTCGGGCGGCACGCTCGATGCCTCCAATCTGCTCAAACCGGCGCTGTCCTCCGGGCAGCTGAAGTGCATCGGGGCCACCACCTACAACGAATACCGCGGCGTATTCGAAAAAGACCACGCGCTGTCGCGCCGCTTCCAGAAAATCGACGTCGTCGAACCGACGGTCGAGGAAACGGTATTGATCCTGCGCGGCCTCAAGTCGCGTTTCGAAGAGCATCACGGCGTCAAATACGTGGCCGCTGCGCTGACCGCGGCAGCGGAACTTTCTGCGCGCTTCATCAACGACCGGCATCTGCCCGACAAGGCGATCGACGTCATCGACGAAGCGGGCGCGGCACAGCGCATCCAGCCCAAGTCGCGCCAGAAGAAAGTCATCGGCAAGCACGAAATCGAGGAAATCATCGCCAAGATCACGCGCATCCCGGCGCAGACGGTATCGGCCGACGACCGTAATTCGCTGAAAAACCTCGACCGCGATCTAAAGGCCGTGGTGTTTGGCCAGGACCAGGCGATCGACGCGCTCGCGGCAGCGATCAAGATGGCGCGCAGCGGGCTCGGCAATCCCCAGAAGCCGATCGGCTGTTTCCTGTTCTCGGGGCCGACCGGGGTCGGCAAGACCGAGGTCGCGCGCCAGCTTGCCTACACCATGGGCGTGGAGCTGATCCGCTTCGACATGTCGGAATACATGGAGCGGCACGCGGTTTCGCGCCTGATCGGCGCGCCTCCCGGCTATATCGGTTTCGACCAGGGCGGTTTGCTGACCGAGGCCATCACCAAGCATCCGTATTCGGTGCTGCTGCTCGACGAGATCGAAAAGGCACACCCCGACATTTTCAACATTCTGCTGCAGGTGATGGACCACGGCACGCTCACCGACAACAACGGCCGCAAGGCGGATTTTCGCAACGTCGTGATCATCATGACCACCAACGCCGGCGCCGCCGAGCTGTCGAAGACGTCGATGGGCTTCACGCCGAGCAGGCACACTGGCGATGAAATGACCGAAATCAAGCGCCAGTTCACGCCCGAGTTCCGCAATCGGCTCGATGCGATCATCTCGTTCGCGGCGCTCGATCGCGCCATTATCCTGCGCGTGGTCGACAAGTTCCTGATGCAGCTCGAGGAACAGCTCCACGAGAAGAAGGTCGACATCACTTTCACCCCCGCGCTCAAGGAACATCTGGCGAAGAAGGGCTTCGATCCGCTGATGGGCGCGCGGCCGATGGCGCGGCTGATCCAGGACACGATCAGGAGCGCGCTCGCCGACGAGCTGCTGTTCGGGCGGCTCGCCAACGGTGGCAAGGTGACCGTCGATCTCGACGACCAGGAAAAAGTCCGGCTGGTTTTCAACGAAGAAGCGGCGAGCATCGCCTGACCCCGCTGGCCCGGGACGCGCCGGCGCCAGGCAGGGCCGCGTCGCCCGCCCTGTTCCCCGCCGGCTTCCGGCAGAGGAGCCTGCACGGCTTTCTCTTTTCCCCGTCCGATCCGATTTGGGTTACAGTATTCGGGGGATGCCGCAAACGGGGCCTCCGGGCCCTGCGACAAAAAGGAGGAGTCCATGAGGAACTTGGCATTGAAAGGCGCTGCGCTCGCCTTGATCGGCGGCATCGCGCTGCCGGCGGCGGCCGCCGATCCCGACTACGTGCGGGGCCTGGCGGCGACATGTTTCACCTGTCATGGCACCGATGGCCGCAGCGTCGGCGGCGTGCCGCCGAGTCTGGCGGGGCAGAACAAGGATTATCTGCTGCAGCAGATGAAGGATTTCAAGGCCGGCAAGCGCCCGGCGACCATCATGCACCAGAACGCCAAGGGCTACACCGACGAACAGCTCGAATCGATCGCCGGCTATTTCGCGTCCGTCAAGCCCGAGCCGGCGACACCGGCCCCGCGCGCGGCTTACTAGGAGGGGTCCATCATGGCGATTACCAGACGCGAATTCATCAAATGGGTATCCGCTACCGCCGGCGCGACTGCATTGGGGGGGTGTGCAACGGGTGGAACGGGAGGCGCGGCGGGACGCGTGGTGGTGGTCGGTGCCGGCTATGGCGGCGCCACCGCTGCGAAATACATCAAAATGTGGGCGCCCGATATCGACGTCATCGTAGTGGAGCGCGGCAGCGAGTTCATTTCCTGCCCGATGAGCAACCTGGTGGTGGGCGGCAACGCCCAGCTGCAGGACATCACCATGGGTTACGGCGGCCTGCGCAGCCGCGGCGTGCGCGTGGTGAGCGGCGAAGTGATCGCGATCGATGCGGGCAGGCGCGAAGTGCGGCTCGCCGACGGTTCGACGCTCGGTTACGACCGGCTGATCGTCTCGCCCGGCATCGATTTCATGTACGACCCGATTCCGGGTCTCAACAATGCCGAGGCACAAAACCGCATCCCGCACGCCTGGAAAGCCGGTCCGCAGACCGCGGCGCTCAGACAACAGCTCGAGGCCATGCGCGATGGCGGGGTCTACGTGTTGCATGTCCCGATGATGCCGTACCGCTGCCCACCCGGGCCGTACGAGCGGGTATGCCAGGTCGCCGATTATTTCAAGCGCGCCAAGCCCCGCTCCAAGATCATCGTGCTCGATTCCAACCCGGACATCGTGTCCAAGAAAGGCCTGTTCCTCGCCGCGTGGGATGGCATGTATAAAGGCATGATCGACTATCGCCCCAACAGCGAGATTGCCGATGTCGACGTCAAGGGCATGGCCATCAAACTGCAGTTCGGCAGCGTCAGGGGCGACGTGCTGAACGTCGTGCCACCGCAGAAAGCCGGCGTGATCGCGGAAAAAAGCGGTCTCGTCACCGCCAACAACCGCTGGTGCGGCGTCGACTGGCTGAGCTGCGAGTCTGTCGCCGTCAAAGGCGTGCACGTGCTCGGCGATGCCACGCTGTCGGCGCCGGCAATGCCGAAATCCGCCAGCATGGCGAACCAGCAGGCCAAGGTGTGCGCGGCGGCGGTGATCGCGCTGCTCAAGGGCCGGCCGGTCAATTCCCAGCCGATGCTGATGAACTCGTGCTACAGCTTCGTGAGCGGCAAGAGCGCGATGCACGTCACTTCGCTGCACCATTACGATGCCGGCCAGAAGACTTTCGTGCCCGTGAAGGGCGCGGGCGGCATATCCGCGCAGGCGAGCGAGGCGGAGGCCCTTTTTGCCTGGGGCTGGGCGAAGAACATCTGGGCCGATAGTCTTGCATAACTTATTGATTTTAAAATAAATTATAGGGGGCGCTCCGGCGCCCCCCTTTGTTCCCGCGTAACCGCGCCGGGCGTACGAAAAAGAAAGTCGCGAGGACGACGAGCGCGAACAGCACATAGGCGACGGTGAACACCGGTTCCGGAAAGTCGTAGAACAGCACGCGGTGGATCCAGCGGGCGATGAAACTCCTTTCGCTGCGCCCGCCGCGCAGCCAGTCTTCCCACACCGTCAGCGGGCACCACACACCGGCGAGCGCCTCGCCGGCGACGAAGAGAATCGCGGCAAGGTGAGTGACGCGAAACCAGAAGTTGCGCACCCAGCGCCACCCCAAGCAGGCGCCGGCCCAGATCAGCGCCAGTCCGCCGACAACGAACAGCACGAAAGCGAAGTGGACGACCAGGACGAGATCAGCGAGCAGGGATTGCATTCAGCGTCAGGTTTTGAGCGTTTGGTGTGGAGTCGCTGGAAAGCAGTCTCTTCAAAACCCAAAATCCGACACTAAGTGCCGCCCTTCGCGACCGGCCGCGAAGGATCGGCGCACCACTCGCTCCACGAGCCGGGGTAGAGGCGCGAACCGCGAAGGCCGGCGATTTCCATCGCCAGCAGGTTGTGGCAGGCGGTGACGCCCGAGCCGCACTGATGCACGACAGCGTGCGGCGCCTGGGCGTCGAGGAGAAGGTCGGAAAATTCCTCGCGCAGTTCGGCTGCGGACTTGAAGCGGCCGTCGGCATCGAGGTTGTATTTGTAGAAGCGGTTGAGCGCGCCCGGGATATGGCCGCCGACGGGGTCGAGCGTTTCGTTTTCGCCGCGGAAACGTTCGGTGCTGCGCGCGTCGAGCACGCGGATGCGGGCCTGATGCAAGTGGGCCATGAGGTATGCGGCGTCTACCGCCAGCTGGGCGGCCACATGGGCGGTGAACGATGCGGGCTGGATTGCCGGCAAGGCAGCAGTTACCGGCTGGCCGGCCCTGCGCCACGCCTCCCAGCCGCCGTCGAGCACCGCGGCGCGGCCGTGCCCTACCCAGCGCAGCATCCACCACAGGCGCGCGGCGTAGCAGCCGCCACTCGCGTCGTAGGCGACGACCTGCTTGCCGTCATCGATACCCAGTTCGCCCAGGCGGTGGGCGAAGACTTCGGGGTCGGGCAGCGGATGGCGCCCGTTTTTTCCGGTTTTCGGCCCCGAGAGATCCTCGTCCAGATGCACGAAACGCGCGCCCGGGAGGTGCGACTGCGCATAGGCGCGGCGGCCGGCTTCGGTGTCGGCGAGGTCGTGGCGGCAATCGCAGACGATCCACTCGGGGTTGTCCAGATTCGCTGCGAGATCGGCGATGGAGACGAGGGTGGTGAAAAACATGGGTTGATTGTCGAGTGCGCGATGCCCGGCGCGTTCCCTGGCGCTCAATCGCGGGCGAGGTGCGGTTCGAGCTGCCGGCGCAGGAACTCGTGGAAGTGCATCATGCCGTCTTCCAGCGGTGACTGGTAGGGGCCGGTCTCGTTTGCGCCCTGCAGATACAACGCGCGTCTGCCTTCGGTCATGCGCTGGCAGATTTCCTCGTCCTCGATCGCGGTTTCCTTATACGCAGCCTGTTCGGCTTCGACGAATTCGCGTTCGAACAGCGCGATGTCCTCGGGATAGTAGAACTCGATCACGTTTGCGCAGGCTTCGGGGCCGCGCGGCACGATGGTACTCACCACCAGCACGTGCGGATACCACTCGACCATGATGTTCGGATAGTAGGTGAGCCAGATCGCGCCGTGCGGCGGCTGCCGGCCTTCGTTGTAGCGCAGCAGCACTTCCTGCCATTTCGCGTAGACGGGCGAGCCGGCTTTGACGAGCCCCTTGTTGATGCCGCAGGTCTGCACGCTATACCACTCGCCGAACTGCCATGCGAGATCGGAGACGTTGACGAAGTTGCCCAGTCCGGGATGGAAAGGCTCGACGTGGTAGTCTTCGAGATAGACCTCGATGAAGGTTTTCCAGTTGCACTGGTATTCGTCGATCTCGATGCGGTCGAGCATGTAGCCCGAAAAATCGAAGTCCTGCAGCGTGCTCATGCCCTGGAGGTCGCGTGCCACGTCGCGCCCGCCGCCGAACAGCAGGCCGTTCCAGCGCGTGAGCGGGGTTTTGCCGAGATCGAGGCAGGGGTTGCCGGGAAAATGCGGCGCGCCGAGCAGCTTGCCGTCGAGCGCGTAAGTCCAGCGGTGCAGCGGACAGACGATGTTCCTCGCGCTGCCGCGGCCTTTGAGCATGATGGCCTGGCGGTGGCGGCAGACGTTGGAGAGCAGTTCCACGCCGGCGGTGTTACGCACCAGTGCCTTGGCGTGGCCCAGCCATTCCAGCGACTGATAATCGCCGACATTGGGCACCATCAGCTCATGGCCGACGTAGCCTGGCCCCTGATCGAACAGCAGGCGTTTTTCCAGTTCGTAGATGCGGGGATCGAAATACCAGTCGATGGGCAGTTGCGGCGTAGTCTTGCTGATTGCTGCGACGCTTGAGAGGTCCGACATGCAGTGTGTGGTCTTCAGTCAAAAATTGATCCGATCGCCGGCGGTGTTTCGGAACGCTGGGGTGGCTGTGACAAAAAGAGGCGCTATTCTTCACCAAAGGTCTTGAAAACGCAAGGTTTTTTTGGCGGTTTCGGCCGGTGGCGCGGCGGCGTTGGTGGAGCTAACTGTCCGTTTATGCAGCGAAATGTCGCGATTTGACGCACAGCGGGACGCAGGCGGGGAACCGCCGGCAGTCAGCGGGGCGAGCGGCGTCCCGCACAGCGTTTCGAGCTCGTACCAGGGCCCATGGTCGAGCGGGGCCATGCCGGCCGCCTCGAGGAAGGCGGTGACTTCGAACGCGGTTCCTCCGGCGCATCATTTCATCCGCGCAGGGCCGGCGTTGATGTGGCAATGGACACAGTTCTGGTTGCATTTGTATTTTTGTAACCGAGATCGACCTGCGGGGCGTCGGGCCGCGCCCTTCCTCGGCGTCTGGTACGTACTGGGTATGTCGATCCCGGCGGTTCTGGGCGCGCCGTTCGGCTCGCGCCTGCTGCGCTGGTAGACGAATCCCGGTCATTCACTAGACGTTCAGCTTTTTAGAAGGCGGGCGTGTTTCACGCCAGAATCAACCGGCCTCACAGGTTGCATTTTGGAACGGTTGTTCTAAAATAACATGAAAATTTCAGGGAGCACACCTTGCCTCATCCAAAGCTTGTGACGAAATGGCGCTGCTCGATTGCGCGATGGAAGCGTTCTGGACGCGCGGCTACGACCGGACCTCGATCCGGGAACTGGTGGGGAAGACCGGGGTCAACCGCGCCAGCCTGTATGGCGCGTACCCCGACAAGCGCACGCGTTCGTTGCGGGTATCAGACGTTATCTGGGCCTCATGGTGGAAGACAACGCGCGCGCCTCTACGCGCTTGAACCGGCCGGCGAGGTGGTCCGGCAGTTTTCCCTCAAGCTTGTAGAAGTCCCCGTCGAACGCATGCGACGGGGCTGTCTGCTCACCAATTCAGCGGTCGAGATCGGGCTGGAAGATGAGGAAGGCGCCGCGCTGATACGCTGCGCCTTCGACCGTGTTGAGCAAGTGATTTGTGACCGCCTCACGGAAGCGCAGCGCGCCAGCCAGCTCACCGAGCGCATCAAGCCCCGGGCGCTCGCGCGGCATCTGGTTGCGCTGTTGTAGCGCATACGGGTGATGGCCCGGGTAGGCGGGGAGCGGGAGGTGATGCGGCAAGCGGTGAGCAGCGCGCTGTCCTCGGCCCCGGTCGGCCAGCGTACCGCCGGCGGCAAATCACGGCGTGCCGCAAAGGGGATGCAGCAGCGCAAACAGCCGGGCCGACCGCGCGCGAAGCAATTTTTGGGTTTGTTTTGTAACGATTGTTCCAATTTCAATGAAAGGAGCCGTGCATGAGCAAGCTGATGCCCCGCAAACCCGTACCCAGGCTAGAGGTCGATACCGTCAAAGGCAAACGCTGGAATCTGGCTGACGTGAAGCCGCAGTGCTTCACACTCATCGTGTTCTACCGCGGGCTGCATTGCCCGCTGTGCAAAGGCTACCTCGCCGAACTCGACCGGCTGGTGACGGAGTTCAACGCGCGCGGTGTCGAGGTGTTTGCTCTGAGCAGTGATGATCAGGAGCGGGCGCAACGCACCCAAAGCGAGTGGGGGCTTAACAACCTCGATCCGGGCTATGGACTGGGCATCGGCACCGCCAGAGAGTGGGGGTTGTACGTGTCTACAGGCCGCGGCAAGACCTCGATGGGAATCGAGGAGCCCGCACTGTTCAGCGAGCCGGGGGTGTTCCTGGTGCGACCGGACCGGACGCTCTATTGGGCCGCAGTGCAGACCATGCCGTTCG
>JBKBXX010000080.1:0-16225 GCA_046313915.1 Burkholderiales bacterium
ATCAGCAGTGCCATCGCCGCGGTGCGCGGCAAGCTGTGTCTTGAGCACATCGCCGGCTCTCAGAAAAGCATCGATCATCTCGTTGCGCAACCCCAGCTCGCCTTTGCGCACCCGATCGAGCAGCGATTCGAGCACATGGGTGATTTCCGCCATGTCGGTGAAGCCGAAAGTCCCCGCTCCGCCCTTGATCGAATGTGCGGCACGGAAAATCGCGTTCAGATCTTCCTGGCTGGGCGCAGCGGTATCCATGCTTACCAGCAGCGTCTCCATCTCCGCCAGGAGTTCCGATGCCTCTTCGAAGAACACCTGGTAGAACTGACTCATGTCGATGCTCACGTGCAACCTCTTCTTCTACATGTGGACAATCCGGTACGCGACAGCCTAGCAGCCGCGCGCCGCGGCCGAACCCGGGAAAAGGATGACAAAACAACGGCAATTTCCGCACCGGGACACATTGCCACCCCCGCTTCCGCAATCAGGGAAATCATGTCGATCCTCAGCGCATCACTCTCGCGACGACGTCGAGCAGCCGACCCGGATCGAAAGGCTTGACCAGCCAGCCGGTCGCGCCGGCAGCGCGTCCCTGGGCCTTGGCTGCATCACTGGATTCCGTGGTCAGCATCAGGATCGGAGCGGTTTTGTAGCGCGGCATGCCGCGCAGGGATTTGACAAACGCCATGCCGTCCATGCGCGGCATGTTGACATCGGTCAACACCAGATTGATTTCGTGATTCTGGGCCTTCTCCAGTCCGTCCACGCCGTCGACCGCCTCCACCACTTCGTAGCCTGCACTCTTCAAAGTGAAGGACACCATGCTACGAATGGAGGCGGAATCATCAACCGCGAGAATCGTCTTCGCCATGCTTCTTACTCCTTTGACACCCAAGTGTGAGCACCGGATCTTCGCGGCGCCTTCCTAAAACAGTTCGACATCACCCGTTTCCATGCCGTGCTGGACCACCGGCTTGCTGCGCGGAAACAGGATCACCTCGGCCATCATCTTTTCGGGTTCCTTGTGCGCCTGATCACCGTCCGGCCAGGGCGCACTGTGCGCATTCGCCGCGCTGAGCCGCTCAAGTGTCGATTCGAACGCCGCCAGACGGCCTTTGGCGTGCGCCAGCAGCTGGGCGGTCAGATCCTGGAACTGCAGCGATCTGACGATCCTGCCGACTTCCTGTTCGATCTGGTCGGCGATCACCGCCTGCTGCGCCAGCACCATCGGCAAGGACGATTCCTGGTCCACGGTAATCTGGTCGTCCCGGTTCGCGAACGCCGGTTTCTGACGCGGCGAGGCATCAGCCTCTGCGGCCTCTTTTGCCGCTGCCATCTCCGCCGCCATCTTCTGCTGCACCCGCACCAGACTGACGATGCGGGTAAAGCTGTCGAGCAGCATCTCCCCCGCATCGCCGACGAGGCTTTCCACCTGCGATAAATCGGACTGGATTTCTCCCAGATAGATGTCCAGCCCGGAATGACGGAAACTTCTCATGTGATGTGCGGCCTCGTTGTAATTCGGTTACGGGTCTGACGGCGCCGGGCACGCGCTCACCACCACGGCCCGCAGCGCGGCATCGGCGCAAAACAGCATGAAAATGCGTTATGCAAACGCAAGTAACGGCAAAGGCGGGAGATAACTTTAGTCGGCAGCGTCGTGGCACGGCCGTTCAAAACCGCCGTGCTGTCCCAGGAAAACCGCCCCGATCCGACGGCCGATATCCGGCAGGATGCGGCTGCCGTCGACGGAGGCTCTGTGGCCCCCGGCCCGATTTTCGCAAGCCGCTAAGCCGCCAACCTGAGGGTGTCCGCCCACCCCGCTGCTGCCAGTTCGGCAGCGATGAGTCCGCCCGGCGTCAAATGCGGCAGCTCGCGCAGCATGCCCGAGACGGCCGCCACGTCGTTCGTTTCCTTTTTCTCGATCAGCAGCAACAGGTTTCCCAATGCTCCCTGGCGCGCCAACAAGGCCGCCGTCACTTCGTCGGCAAGATTGAGATCTTCAACGATCTCTCCCATCTCGACCCCCAGCAGCGCATCGAGCAGCGACAGGATGCCGACCAGGAAGGCACAATCGGCATATCTCCTGTCATTGGCGCGCTGCGCGCTCGCCAGGGTTTCCATCCACTTGCCGCGGGTGGCCGCCATCTGCATCAGCGGACTCACCAGCCGCCCGCCGGACTGGGCCGAGGTATAAAGCAGCAGCTGCACCCATTTCTGCAACTGGCTGCGGCCCAGCACCATCACGCATTGCCGCAACGAATCGATTTTTCGCGACAGGCCGCAAGCCACCGAATTGACGATGCGCAGCAGGTTGTAGACGAGACCCGGGTGGTTCTTTAATTCTCTTTCCAATTCAAAGAGTTCCACGTCGGCAGCGATCAACGCCAGAAGTTTCAGCAAAGCCGTTTTCGAAGGGTCGGGCCGCCTGCCCGCCACCGTTTCCGGGCGCGCGAAGTAATAGCCCTGGAACAGGTCGAAACCGAGCGCCATGCAGCGCTCGGCCTGTCTGCGGCTGTCGACTTTTTCCGCCACCAGCGATACCGGCCACGATCTGAGCAGGTCGACGACACGCGGCAAGGCCGCCCAATCGACTTGCAGCAAATCGATTTTCACCATATCCACCAATGGCAACAGCGCTTTGATGCGCTCGTCGACTTCGGTCACGTCGTCCAGCGCCAGGCGATAACCGAGCTGCCGGAGTTCGCGGCAGCGCCCGATGACATCGTCAGTAGCTTCGACCGTTTCGAGCAGCTCGAGCACCGTCCGGTCACGCGGCAGCAAGCCGATCACGTCGCTCATCAGCAGGCTGCTGTCGATATTGATGAATCCGCGATGCGCCCCCAGGATGTTCTGGATGCCGAATTCGCTGAAGGCATTGGCGATGACGCTCGCGGTCGCCAGAAAATCGTTGGTAACGCCGGCGTCCGCGACGTGCCCTGTCCTGAACAACAGTTCGAAGGCGACGAGTTCCTGGCTGCGGTCGGTAATCGGCTGGCGGCCGAGAAAAATCCCGTCGTTGCCGCCGGATTGCCGGCCTGCGGGTATTGCCGCGCCGGCCGCAGCCGAAGATTGTGCCGGCCCAGCGTCCTGCACGCCGTCGTCGCCGGACCGGATCACACTGTTTATCAGCATGGCTTGCTTCACTCTTGGACTTCAGGTTGCGGCATCGTTGTCCATGACATCGGCAAACGGTGCAAAAAGCGCGGCGCCATCATCGTATGCAGTTAACGGCACGGGCTGCGTTTTCTTTACGCCGCTGCTTCACATGACACGGCACGGCAACGCCTGTAAACTGCGCAGACTCAAGAATGCGAAACATCATGCCTACCCGGGAGAACGCGAACAGCGCTGTCAGCGCCGAAACGGTGGTTCGTGCCCCGTACGGCTGGCATGAAGCTTTTCAGCTGCTGGACGAAACCCAGCGCATCGCCCACGTCGGCTCATGGTCTTATGACCGCGCCAGCCGCCGACTGTGGTGCTCGCAGGAAGCCTGCCGCATTCTCGGGCTCGGCCCCGCCGCGGCAGCTTCCCGCAGCGCCATTCTCAGACGCGCCCATCCCGACGACCGCCGACTGCTGCTGCGGGCGGCGTCCGCGGCATTGCAAGGCACGCGCATCGACATCGAGTTTCGCGTCATTCCCGGCCTGCAGCAGATCCGGTGGGTGCAATTGCGCACCGAACCGCCTCTGATCGCGCAGGAGGCGCCCGTAGCGCTGCGCGGCGCTCTGCTCGACATCACCGAACGCAAGAACGACGCGGTCTGCCGCACCATGGAACACGCCGTGACGCGCGCGCTGCTCGAAGCCGAGTCTGTCGGGCAGGCGCTGTCGCAAGTCATCCGCATCATCTGCGTATCCCTCGGCTGGGACTACGGCGCGCGCTGGCAGCAATGTGAAGACCCACGCGCCTTGCACGCCTGCGAATTTTGGTGCGCGCCCGCGGTCGATGCCGCAAACCTCGTCGCGGAGCAAGCCGAACGGGCGCTCGCTGCGGCGGCGCCGCGGCGGGAGCTGCTGCAGCAGGTGCTCGACAGCGGCAAAATCCTGTGGCGCGCCGATGTGCGCCACGACCCGGATTTCCTGCGCGCTGCCGCGGCGGCGCAAGCCGGCTTGCGCAGCGCGATCATGTTCCCCATCGTCAGTCGAAACGGGCCGATCGGCGTGCTGGAATTCCTGAGCCGCGACAGCCGCAAGCCCGACGACGTGCTGCTGGAAGCCGTGGAGGCGATCGGCAGCCAGATCGGCCAATACGTCGAGCGCAAACACGCCGAGGATGCGCGGCGGGCAGCCGATGAGCGGTTGAAACGCATCACCGCGAACGTGCCCGACGTGGTGTTCCAGTTCAAGCGTGCCGCCGATGGCTCGTTCAGCCTGCCCTTCGTCAGCGAGCGCATCCACGATCTCATCGGCGAACGCGCCGCCGACGTCATGCGCGATCCCACGCTGCTATTCGCGCCGGTCCCGCACGGCCAGCGGCTGGCACTGATGAAGTCGATGCTGCAATCGAAGCGCAGCGGCAAACCATGGGCATTCGAGACCTTGATCCAGTGCAGAAGCGGCGAACGCAAGTGGATGCGTGGCCAGGCTTCGGTCAGCTACGGCGACGACGGCGCGGTGCTATGGGACGGCGTGCTGAGCGACATCACGCTGCACAAACGCGCAGCGATCGACATCCTCACCCTCAATGAAAAGCTGGAACGGCGTGTCGCCGAACGCACCCGGCAGCTCGAGATGATCAACAAGGAGCTGGAGGCCTTCAGTTACTCGGTTTCCCACGACCTGCGGGCGCCGCTGCGCGCCGTGGAAGGCTTCAGCCGCCTGCTGCAACAGAAATACGGCCAAGCGCTGGATGAAAGCGCCAACGATTATTTGCAGCGCATCCAGCGCGCGGCTTTGCGCATGAACGAGCTGGTCGACGACCTGCTGAAGCTCTCGCGCATCAGCCGCACCGAGATCAAGCGCGAAACCATAGATCTGAGCATCATGGCGCAAGCGATATTGAAGGAATTGCGCGATGGCGCGCCGGAACGTGCCGTCGACATCACCGTCGAGGACGGTCTCGCCGTCAACGGCGACGCGCGGCTGCTGCGCATCATGATGGAAAACCTGCTCGGAAATGCCTGGAAGTTCACCCAGAAAACGCCCCGCGCCCGCATTGCCGTGGGCTCGGCCGTAGACGAGGGGAAAAAAGTTTTTTTTATCAATGACAACGGCGCCGGTTTCGACATGGCGCGGGCCCACAAGCTGTTCGGGGCTTTTCAACGCCTGCACCGGACCAGCGATTTCGAAGGCACCGGCATCGGACTCGCCACGGTGCAGCGCATCGTCGCTTTGCACGGCGGCCGGGTATGGGCCAAGGGAATCGCAGGACAAGGCGCGACGTTTTATTTTTCGCTCTAGCGGCGCGCCGCGCCCGTTGGGCGATGGGCGTTCGCCCGCATTGTTGAACGGCGCATCCAACTCCCCTATACTGCTTTTCCCGAACCGAATCGAATCGATCCGCCGAACCAGACCCGATGGAGCACGAGAAACTGCGCGTCCTCTTGGTCGAGGACTCACCGGACGACGCCGAGCTGATTCTTTGCGAACTCGCCGAAGGCGGTCTCGATTTCGACAGCAGCCGCGTGGAAAGCGCCGAGGAAATGCAGACAGCGCTCGCCGGTTCGGACTGGGACATCGTGCTATCCGACTACAATCTGCCCGCTTTCAACGCCCCCGAAGCGCTCGCGCTGCTGCAGGCGAGCGGCAAGGATATTCCATTCATCATCGTCTCCGGTTTTGTCGGCGACGAAGCGGCGGTAGCGATGATGCGGGCCGGGGCGCACGATTTCGTCGTCAAGGGCAGCCTGGCGCGCCTGGTTCCCGCGATCAACCGCTGCCTGTTCGAAGCGGAAACCCACAGGCGGTACAAGCTTGCCCAGGCCGCGCTGCAAAAAAGCGAGGCGCGCTTCAGGACGCTGGCGGCGAATATCCCCGGCATGGTGTTCCAGCTCATGCTGGAAGAAGGCGCATTGTGTTTCCCGTACCTGAGCGACGGCTGCCAGACGGTGTTCGGAATCAGCCCGCGCGCACTCCAGGAGCAGCCCGGGATGCTGCTCGACATGATATTGCCCGAGGACCGCCCGTCCTATCTCGAATCGCTCGACGCCTCGGCGACCAGTCTCACCACCCTGGGCTGGGAAGGACGGATCGCGGTCGGCCCGGCGCGGGAAGTGAGGTGGATCGACTTGCGCGCCGGGCCGAGAAAAGGCTATGGCAACGCGATCATCTGGGACGGGATCGCCACCGACATCACCGCCGCCAAGACCGCCGAAATCAGGATCAGGCATTCCGAAGAGCAGTTGCGCCGGCTCTCCGCCCATATCGAGACGCTGAAGGAACAGGAGCGCGCGCGGGTGTCGCGGGAGATTCACGACGACCTGGGCGGCACGCTGACCGCGATCAAAATGGATCTGACGGGACTTGCGAGCCGCCTGCCGCAGCGTTCCAAGGGGCTGCTCGCGAAAATTGCCACCATCGACCGGCTGGTGGATCACGCCATCGAAGCCTCGGTACGAATCTCGGCGGGGCTGCGTCCGGGCATTCTGGACTGCGGCATCGTCGCCGCCGTGCAGTGGCAGACCCGTGAATTCCAGGAACGCACCGGCATCAAATGCAGGTTGCGCTGCAACCAGGACGACATGGCGTTGAGCCCGGAGTCTTCGGTTTCGGTGTTCCGCATTTTCCAGGAAGCGCTGACCAACATCAGCAAGCACGCGAATGCGTCGGCCGTCGACATCGAGCTCAGGCAGGCGAATGGCTGTTTTTTCCTTGATGTGACGGACAACGGGCGTGGCATCGCCGAAGCGGATCGCGCCAAGCCGTCGTCGTTCGGTATCCGCGGCATGCTCGAGCGTTCGCGCGAATTCGGCGGCACCATCAAAATCACCGGAACACCGGGACGGGGCACGAAGGTGAGCGTGTGCATGCCGCTGGTTTCGCAGCAGACAGAGGACCACGAACTGGAGCACCAGCACCGCCTGTTTTGAAAAATCTGCGCCGGCAACCGCATGGCAGCGGCGCGGGTATAATGTGTCGTAACAAAAGGGAGATGGGACTTCGATGATTCGCGTCTTGATCACCGATGACCATGCCATCGTGCGGCATGGTCTGAAAAAAATACTGGCCGACACCGATGACATGACGGTGGCCGGGGAAGCCGATACCGGTGCCCAGGCCATCACCCTGGTGCGCAAAGTGCCGTGCGACGTCGTGCTGCTGGACATTTCGCTGCCCGACCGCAATGGAATAGAAATTCTCAAGCAAATCAAGAAAGAATACCCGAAGCTTCCGGTGCTCATGCTGAGCATGCACACCGAGCACGAATTCGCCGTGCGGGCGCTGAAAGCCGGCGCTTCCGGCTATCTCACCAAACAAAGCGCGCCGATGCAGCTCGTCGCCGCGATACGCCATGTCGCGATCGGCAAAAAATACATCACCCCCAGCCTCGCCGAGGAGGTCGCCAACATGCTTTCGGGCGAACTCGACCAGCCGCCGCACAAGATGCTGTCCGACCGCGAATACCAGACGCTGTGCCTGATCGCTTCGGGCAAAACGCTGTCGGGCATCGCCAGTGAACTGCTGCTGAGCCCCAAGACGGTGAGCGTCTATCGCTCGAGGGTGCTCGAAAAACTGCGACTGAGAAACAATTCGGAAATCACGCGCTACGCAATCAAGAACCATCTGGTCGAATAGCGAACCGCTGCCGGCCTAAATTTTTCCGCGATTCTGCCGTTAACGGGTTCAGCCGGCGCAAGGCCGCGTCAGGTCTCGCGCCGGCTGCGAGGCGCCCTTTTGCGATAACGAACGAAGGGCGTCGACATGATCGGCAATCACAGCAACGAGATTCCTTTGCAGCGCACATCCGCTCAGGAGCACCCTCTTTCTCCGACCGATATCGCCCGCGAGACGTTGCGGCGACTGGCCGCGCGCCGGGTCGCGCCCACGCCCGACAACTACCGTCAGCTCTACCATGAAATCGCCGGCCACGCGGCAAACGATACGGCTGAAGCGGACGGCGCGGCGGAACAAATGCTGCTCGAACTCGCGGCGGAACTGCCGCGCGGTCCCGTCCATGCCAGCGTGGAGCAAATCGCAGGCCGGATCGAACAGGCCGTCGCGGAGAAAAACTGGGAAGCATGCAAGGCGGCGCTGACCGCCCTCGGCGAATTGCACGCCGCCGCCCCGCCTGCCGCGGCGCCGTGGGCAAAACTGCTCAAGGACATCCTCAGGCACTGGGAAACCAGGCACGGCAAAATCACTCTCGCCAAAAAGCGCGACGGCCTGGAGCGCGTCCTTGGAAAATTCGGCGCCGACCCGGCGCTGCTGGGTGTCAAACTGCAAGCGCTGATCGAATCGTGGACCGAGCCCGCTGCGGCCGAAGAAAAGCCGTTCGAACTGGTCGACGCGCCCGCCACGCCAGCGGCGGTTACGGCCATCGCGACACCATCGAGCGCTACGGCCGCTACTGCAACGGCAAACGCGGAAGACATCCCCGCAGCGCGGCTGCGCCAGCTGATCGGGCAGCTTCTGAACGCGACCGCCAGCGCATCCGTGAATCAGAACCCCGATCTTGCGGCGGAAGCCAAGGCGCTCGCGCACCAGGCACGCACCGCGGACGACGGCGAGGGCACGGCGCAATTCGCTGCCGCTCTCAAGGCATTCCTGCCGCGGCTCGAGCACAGCGCGGATCACGCACCAGCCATGCAGAAAGGGCTGGTGCGGCTGCTCAATCTGCTGCTCAAAAGCATGCGCAATCTGGCCATCGACGATCCCTGGCTCGACGGCGAGATCGAAACCGTCGAAAAACTCATCGCCAGCCCGCTCGATGCCCGCCTGATCGAAAACACCGAACGCGGCCTCAAAGACCTGGTGCTCAAGCAGGGAGTGCTCAGGCATGGTCTGGTGGAAGTCAAAAACACCTTGAAAAACATGGTGTCGCACTTCATCGACCGGCTCGGCGAGCTGTCCGCGAGCACTGGCGATTATTATGAAAAGATCTCGGGTTATGCCGAACAGATCAGCCGCACCGAAGACGTCACCGAGCTCAACTACCTGCTCAACGAGGTGATGCGGGAAACGCGGCTCATTCAGACCCGCGCCCAAACCTCGCACGACGAACTGATCACCACCCGCAGGGAAGTGGAAGCAGCCCAGGCCAAGATCCGCCAGCTCGAAGGCGATCTCGCGCACATCAGCGAAAAATTGCGCGAAGACCAGCTCACCGGCACGCTCAACCGCCGCGGACTAGACGACAGCTTCGAACGCGAGGCCGCACGCGCCGACCGGCACGGCCTGCCGCTGTGCCTCGCGCTGCTCGACGTCGACGATTTCAAGCAGCTCAACGACAAATACGGCCATCAGACGGGCGATGACGCGCTGGTCCATCTCACGCGGATCATCCGGGATACGCTGCGTCCCGACGACATCGTCGCGCGTTACGGCGGCGAGGAATTCCTGATCCTGCTGCCCGATACCGGACTCGACGAAGCCGTCGCGGTGATCGTCCGGCTGCAGCGCGCGCTGACCCGGCAGCTTTTCCTCCACAACAACGAGCGGATGCTGATCACCTTCAGCGCAGGTGTCGCGCAACGCGCCGCGGGCGAAAACAAGGACGCAGTGATCGGACGCGCAGATCAGGCGCTCTACCAGGCCAAAGGCGCCGGCAAGAACCGGGTGATCGCCGCCGCCTGAGCAGCGCGGGCACCGCCGCCGGCTCCGGCGCCCCGCCTGCCCCATGGCGGGAATTGCGGCCATTTTCCCCGCTTATTCGGCACGCAGACCGCGACAAAAACTTGCTAACGTGGGTCCCCATCAACGGAGGTCGGGAAAAGTCCCATTTTTTCAAGAGACGGACCATGCATGTCGGTAAAGAAAAACCAGTGCTGAGGCTCGTGAAATCGTCGCCTCGAACAGGCAAGGCCGCTTCCGCCGCGCCTTCGGCACCGCCCCAGGCCAGCGCCTACTATCAGCGCATCGAGAGCTATGCGCGCAAAATCCGGCGCAGCGACGACATCAACGTCATCATCAACATCCTCGACGAAGCGCTGCGCGAAACCAGCGCCTTGCGCCACGACGACAGCGTGCGCCTCGCGCGCGAAGAGGTCGCCCGCACCGAACAGCGGATCGAGCTGTTGAAGCGGGAAATGGAACAGCTGCGCAGCCTGATCCACTTCGATCATCTGACCGGCACGCTGAACCGCAGCGGACTCGACCAGACTTTCCAGCGCGAGGCGGCGCAGGCCGACCGCCACGGCACCGTGCTCGGTGTGGCACTGCTCGACATCGACGATTTCAAGCGCCTCAACGACACCCACGGCCACCAGGCCGGCGACGCCGTTCTGGCCTACCTCGCGCAGATCATGCGCAAATCGCTGCGCCCGAGCGATGCCGTGGCGCGCTACGGCGGGGAGGAATTCCTGATCCTGTTCCCGCATTCCGGTCTGGAACAGGCGGAAAAAGCGCTGTGGCGGCTGCAGGAAGAACTGGCAAAATTCCCTTATGCCGCAAACGGCACGGCGCTGCCTGTCGCCTTCAGCGCCGGCGTCACGACCCGCAAGTCGGGCGAAAGCCAAGCTGCGGTGATCGCGCGCGCCGACCAGGCGTTGTACGAGGCCAAGCGTTCCGGCAAACGCCGCGTCGTGGTCTTCGACTGAGCGGGCGGTTTTCCCGCCCCGAGGCACCCGGGTTTTCCCCGAAAACCCTTTCTTTCGCGCCCCTTCTTCCCCCGCAGGCCGGCGCCGCGGCTAAAGTCGCGCCGGCTTTCCGCCGTAATTGCCTCTGACAGCGGTTTAATCGCCGTCGGCGGAAACCCCGAAAATACGTCGGACAGCCGCAAAACCAACTTTTAGTGGAAGGAAGGAGACTCAAATGCCTCAAATCATCAACACCAATATCGCTTCGCTGAACGCGCAGCGCAACTTGAATGGGTCGCAGTCCGCTCTAAACGTCGCCTTGCAGCGCCTGTCCTCGGGCTTGCGCATCAACAGCGCCAAAGACGACGCGGCCGGCCTCGCGATTACCGAGCGCTTCACCGCGCAGATCCGCGGCCTGAACCAGGCGGCGCGCAATGCCAACGACGGCATTTCGCTCGCGCAGACCGCCGAAGGCGCACTGGCTGAGATCACCAACAACCTGCAGCGGGTGCGCGAGCTGGCGGTGCAGTCGGCCAACGCCACCAACAGCTCGACCGACCGCGCGGCCCTGCAAAACGAGGTCTCGCAGCTGGTTGCCGAAATCGATCGCGTGGCTTCGACCACCGCATTCAACGGCGTCAAGCTGCTCGACGGCACTTTCACCAATCAGCAGTTCCAGGTTGGCGCAGATGCCGGTCAGACCATCACGGTGACGGCCATCTCCAGCGCCCGCACCACGGCGCTGGGTGCCAGCTATTCGGCCACCACCACCGGCGGCGCAGTCAATACCACGGCGATCAGCAGCGGCAACGTGACGATCAACGGCGTGGCCATCGTGGATTCCGTCTCTGACGGCGTGTCCACCGTCAGCGCCAACGCCAGTGCGAAAGCAAAAGCCGCGGCGATCAACGCCACCAGCGGAACCGGCGTGACCGCCACCGCCAATGCCACGACCGTCTCCGGCACGAGCCAGACCGCCGCGATCGGCACCGGCACGATCACCATCAATGGCGTCACCACGGCCACCATCACCCAGACCGGCACGGCCGCGACCGACCGCACCGCGGTGGCCGCCGCCATCAATGCCATCAGTGCCGCCACCGGCGTCATCGCCACCGATACCGGTGCCGACGCCACCGGCATCACGCTCGCTGCAGCCGACGGCCGCAATATCGTGCATTCGTTCACCCAGGCAAGCGGCACGTTTACCGCGGCTTCGACTGGCGTGGGCGCCGCCGCCACGACCACCGGCACGATCACGCTGAGCACCACCGGCGTGAGCGGCATCACCGTCGGCGGCACCGTCGCGATCATCGGCTCGCCGAGCAGCGTGAGCTCGAGCCAGACCGGCACCGCGATTTCCGCGATCAGCATCAGCTCGGTATCCGGCGCCAACACCGCGATCTCCTCGGTCGATGCGGCTCTGGCAACGGTGAACTCCACGCGCGCTGCGCTGGGTGCCTATCAAAACCGCTTCGCGTCCACGATTTCCAACGTGCAGACGACTTCCGAGAACCTGTCGGCGTCGCGCTCGCGGATTCAGGATGCGGACTTTGCGGCGGAAACCGCAGCACTGACACGCGGCCAGATCCTGCAACAGGCTGGCGTGGCGATGCTGGCACAGGCGAACGCGCTTCCCAACAACGTGCTCGCCCTGCTGCGCGGCTAATCGTAGTCCCCCTCGTTCCCGGCCGGGTCCGCCCGGCCGGGATTTTCCTGCGAGGTAAACGGCCATGAGCGTCGATTCCGTCAGCAGCGCCACCTCGGCACCCTCGCCAAGGGAGCAGCTGCATATTGCGCCGGTTACGCCTGCGGCTCCCGCAGCAGTGCCCGCAGCGCAGGAAATCACCATGGAGCAGATGAAGAAAGCCATGGAAGCAGTCAATCGGGCGCTGGAATCCGTGGGCGGAAGCGTGCAGTTCACGGTGGACAAGGAAACCGGGAAAACCGTGGTGCGGGTGATAGACACCGCCACCCACGAACTGATCAGACAGATCCCGTCGGAAGAAATGCTGCAGATCGCAAGGTCGCTGGACAGGCTCCAGGGATTGTTGATTCATCAGCGGGCATGAATGTTGCTTGACCCCAGTTGTCACGGCTGCCCCGTCAAGCAAGCGGCCGGCACAATCCCATTGGAAAGAAGACATGACGATTTCTGCCCCCGGAATCGGCTCCAACCTCGACATCAACGGCATCGTCAGCCAGCTGATGGCAGTCGAGCGGCAACCCCTCGCTGCGCTCGACAAGAAAGAAACCAAATTCCAGGCCCAGTTGAGCGCCTACGGCAGCATCAAGGGCTCGCTTTCGTCGTTGCAGAACACGATGAAAGACCTCGCCAGTGTCGCGAAATTCCGCTCTTTCACCACCTCTTCCAGCGACGCGACGGTTGTTGCCGCCCAGGCGGCAGATTCTGCCGTTGCCGGCAACTATGCGATCGAGGTCACCGCGCTGGCGCAGGCGCAGAAACTGATCGCTGCCGGCCAGGCAAGCACCACCGCGGCCATCGGCAGCGGCGCGACGACCACCGTCACTTTCGATTTCGGCACCATCAGTGGCGGCAGTTTCGATGCCGGGACCGGCAAATACACCGGCGCCGCCTTTGCCAGCAACGGCAGCGGCGCCAAGGCGGTGACCCTCGACAGCGGCAACAATACCCTTGCCGGCATACGCGACGCGATCAATGACGCGAACATCGGAGTGACCGCGACCATCATCAACGATGGCGGTGCGTCGCCCTACCGGCTGGTATTGTCCCAGAACAGCAGCGGCAAGAATCACAGCGTCAAGATTTCGGTGAGCGGCGATGCGACGGTTGCCGCGCTGCTCGCCCACGATCCGGCCGCCACCCAGAACCTCGCCGAAACCGTCAGCGCCCAGGATGCGGCATTCAAAGTCGATGGGGTTGCAGTCGTCAAGTCATCGAATACGGTCAACGACGTGATTCCCGGCGTGACGCTTTCGCTGCTGAAGACCAATGCCGGCAATCCGGCAAACGTGAGTGTCACGCGCGACACTTCGCAGATCACCTCGGCGGTGAACACTTTCGTAAAGGCATACAACGATTTCAACAAAAATCTCGCCGGCCTTTCGGCATACAATGCCACCACCAAGCAAGGGGCCATACTGAACGGCGATGCCACGGCGCGCTCCCTGCAGGCGCAGATCCGCGCCATTCTCGGCACCACGCTCGCGGGGACGTACGGCAATTACAGCCTCCTCGCGCAAATCGGCGTCTCTTTCCAGAAAGACGGCAGCCTTGCCGTCGATGCGACAAAGCTGCAAAGCGTGATCGACACGAGTCCGGGCAGCATCGGCGCGCTTTTCGCGGCCTCCGGCGCGGCAACCGACAGCCTGGCGAGTTTCGTCGCCTCCACCGCCAACACGAAAGCAGGCAGTTATGCCCTCAACGTCACCCAGCTTGCCACCAAAGGGCAGATCGCCGGTTCGGCTGCGGCCACCCTGACCATCAACGCCGGGGTCAACGACACGCTCGATGTCACGCTCGGCGGTGTCAGCGCGTCGGTGACGCTGGCCGCGGGAAACTACGCCTCGGCGAGCGCGCTCGCGGCTGAAATACAGAGCAAAATCAATGGCGCAACGGCATTTTCGACGGCCGGTCTGGCGGTCACGGTAACGGAATCGGCGGGCGTCATCACGATCGCCTCCAACGACTACGGCTCGGCCGCCGGCGTGGACATCACGGGCGGAAACGGCAAAAGCGGCATATTGGGCGCCACACCCGTCATCACCGCGGGCCTCGATGTCGCCGGATCGATCAATGGCGCGATCGCGACCGGCGCCGGCCAGCTGCTGACCGGCGCCACCGGCGACGCCAGCGAAGGGCTCAAGATCAAGATCACCGGCGGCAGCCTCGGCAGCCGCGGCACCATCCACTACTCCCAAGGCTATGCCTACCAGCTCGATGCTTTTGCAGCCGGCGTGCTCGCCGACACCGGCCCCCTGGCGAGCCGCACCGAAGGCATTAACAAATCGATCACCGACATCAATAACCAGCGCGAAGCGCTGGGCCGGCGTCTCGCCGATGTGGAAAAACGCTACCGGGCGCAGTTCACGGCGCTCGACACCATGATCAGCAACTTGAACAAAACCAGCAACTTCCTGACGCAACAACTAGCAGCCAGCTCGCGGAAAAACAATTCCTGAGGAGTAAGCAATGTCGAGAGCAGCACTGTACGCAATCAATGCCTATGCCAAGGTCGGAGTCGAAACGGGGGTCACCGGGGCGAGTCCGCACCAGCTGATACTCATGCTGTACGAAGGCGCGCTAGTGGCGATCGCGAATGCCCGCACCCACATGCTGCGCGGCGAAACCGCCGCCAAGGGCATAGCCATTTCCAAAGCCATTTCCATCATCAACGACGGCCTCAAAGCGAGCCTCGATGTGAAAGCGGGCGGCCCGCTCGCCCGTAATTGCCATGCCTTGTACGAATACATGTGCAACCGCCTGCTGTTCGCCAACATCAGGAACGAGCCGGCAGCGCTCGACGAAGTAAAGCACCTGCTGTCCGAATTGAAAGGCGCATGGGAAGCGATAGGCAAAACACCGGCGCCCGCCGCCCCTGCACTAAAGCCCGCCGCCACGACAATGAACCGGATACCTGTTGCGAAATGAACAGCACGCAAGTCATCGCCGCCTATGAAGGCATACGCATCGTCACCCGCAAAATGCTGCGTGCAGCGCTCGACAGCGACTGGGACGAACTGGTCGCCCTCGAGAAAAAATGCCGGGCCATCGTCGAAAATCTGATCGCGTCGGAACCCCATGAGCCGCTGAGCGAGAAACAGCAACAGCGCAAGATCGAGATCATCCGCCAGGTGTTGGCTGACGATGCCGAAATCAGGAATCTTACCGAGCCATGGCTCAAACAGTTGCAAGGCCTCCTGAGCGCAGCGGGCCATGAGAAAAAATTGCGGCAGACCTACGAAGCGGGCGACCGCGTCTGAATGCCGCTCGCCCTGCTGGGGAGAAAATCCTTGAAAATCATCGCACAAGCCATGTCGCGCGATGCCGCGCGACCGCGGCCTGAAAAACGCGATCGGAACCACGCATGCCACGTCCCGAGGTAATCGTTCCCGCGCGGCTCGCACCGCTCGATACGGTTACGCCAGCGCCCGCCGTCCCCGACGTGACGCACGATCTTTCCGGCCTCACGCCGGGAGCGCGCGTGCAGGCGCGGGTCGAAGCGCAGCTCGCCGAAGGCGGCTTCCGGGTGGTGGTGGCCAGGACACCAATGCAAATGCAACTGCCGCCGGGAATCCGTCCCGGCGCCACGCTCGAGTTGTTGTACGTCGGCGCGCAGCCGCACCCGACTTTCGTGCTGCTGCACCCGCTCGCGGCCGCGGAAAACCATGCCGTGCTGAGTCCGAGCGCGCGTCTGGTGAGCATGCTCACGCAACAGGTGCGCGCGGCAACGGTGCTCACCCCGCCCTATCAGGCCACGCCGGTGCTCGACAAACCGCCGGCCGATACTGTGGAATTCGGCACGCGGCTGCGGCAGGCCTTTTCCCAGAGCGGGCTGTTCTACGAAGCGCATCAGG